>JBFYZD010000146.1:0-3311 GCA_041309685.1 Gemmatimonadales bacterium
GGAGCAGCGACCGCTCCTTCGACGGGTCCTTCGGGGCCAGCCGCACGACGGAGGCGATGAAGGTGGACCTGAGCCTGCGGGGCTCCTACTCGGAGGAGAAGTTCGAGCTGAGCAGCGGGGAGGAGCTCACCAGCACCTCCCAGAACCACGAGCTGGAGGGGAGCGCGGTCTGGAGCCTGGGGCCCCACTGGTCCTGGGGTCTCACCGGGTCGGCCACCGTGTCCACCCGCCTGAACCAGGACCTGGCGGCGCGCGTCGGTCCCGCCCTGGAGTACAACCTCTTCCCCTACGCCGAGTCCACCCGGCGGCAGATGACCTTCTTCTACACGGTGGAGGCGGCCACCTTCGACTACGAGGAGATCACCCTCTTCGAGAAGACCTCCGAGACCCGGGTGGAGCAGACGCTCGAGGCTTCGGCGGCCTTCGCCCAGCCCTGGGGGGAGATCGACGCTTCGGTGGAGTGGTCCAACTTCCTGGACGACTTCGCCCAGCACCGGCTGGACTTCTTCACGCGGCTGGAGGTCCGCCTCTTCCGGGGGCTCAGCCTGGACCTGGAGGGGAGTGCCGCCCGGGTGAAGAACCAGATCTACGTGCCCAGGGAGGACATCCCCGACGAGGACATCCTCCTGGAGCGGCGCCAGCTCGGCACCGACTTCGAGTACTCCTTCGAGATCGGCTTCTCCTACACCTTCGGCTCGGTGTTCAACAACGCGGTGAACCCCCGCATGAGCCGGGGTGGAGGCGGGGACTGGTACCACTGAGCGGAGGCTCGGTGGGTCGGGCCGGAGCGTGGAGGGGGAGGAATACCTCCCCCGACGCCTCGGGGGGTGTTTCCGCCCGGCGGCCGTTTCGATAGGATTCCCTACGCCACCCCCGCCGGAGGTCGGGCCCTGGTCTTCTGCCGCCGCCGGGGTGTGGTGGCTTCTGCCTTCGGAATCTGCGGGAAGCGTGGCTCTCTTCATCGATTGGGATCCGGTCATGAGCGAAGAGAAAGGGCCCCCCACGGGGTCCCGGTGGGTCCGTGTGGATGGTGCCGTCCGCTTCATCGATGCGCCCAACTCCCGCCTGGGGCTGGAGGTGGACCTCTCCCGCCTCCCCTGGGACCTCTTCGAGGCGCTGGGAAAGCGGGTCTCCGTCCTCATTCCCGCCGATGGTGAGGAGATGGGAGGGAGCCCCGGGGCGGAGGATCCTCTCACCCGGGCCCTGCGCTACGTGGAGCATGCCGCGGCGCGGTCCCGGGAGTTCGCCCGCCAGGAGACGGGCGGGGACCCGGAGCTGGGGGTGGCCTACGAGACCTGGAGTTGGCTCCGGGATTACCTGTTGGAGGCGCTGGCGGCGGGGAACGGCCGTGGGGGGAACGAGGCCCGGCCCCTGAGGGACGAGGCGAAGGCACCCGGCGGGGAGGAGCCCGAGGAGATGCCCTTCGACCAGGCCTTCGGGTTCGACGAGGGGTACCAGATGGGGCGGAAGGTGGGGCGGGCCCTGGGCGCCCACGCCCGGCGCCCCGCGGGGTAGGCCTTGGCGCTCCACTCCTCGATGCCTCAGATTGGAAGGGCCCCCTGGCGCCGTTCCCCCGGTGATCCCGGGGGGCGGCGCGCCGATACCCCTGGGGATGGACGGCTCATGACGGGTGGGCAGGAGGGCGAAGAGGTCGGACCCAGGTGCACCTGCTGGGTCATCATCCGCGGGGACAGGGCTCGCCCCGATGGGTGGGAGGGGGACGAGTATGAGATCACCCCCGACCCCGATTGCCCCATCCACGGAAGGAGGCGGAAGGTGCACCCCTTCCTGGAGGACCCTGAGGAAGGGCCCGACCCCGAATCCTGACCGTGGGGGATGGGGAGCAAGAAGGCCGCCTCCTGGCGGCCTTTTCTTGTTTTCTCTCCGCGGGGCATCCTGCTTCAGCGACGCCGGCCCTCTCCCGAAAACTCAAGCATGCAGTGCAGTTACTGGGGGTTTTCCCGGTGACCCGGCGAGGAGATGTCGAGGAAAAATACAAATGTTTACCAAAGGGCGAGGTCCCCTGCTATATTGCAGGAAAACCCGGGGGGAGGCTGCTCGGGAGGCGCGTTCAAGCGGGTTCAACCGGCAGGACATCGGCATGAAGACCACGGAAGCGATGGGAAGGGTGACACCCCGCCTGAAACGGGCCAGGGCCATCGTCCGCTCCTGGGACGGACCCAACTCCCGTCTCGGGTGTGAGGTCGACCCGATGGAGATGCCCTGGGCGCCGTTCGAATCCCTGGGGAAGGAGGTCACCCTCCTCCTTCCCACCCCGGCCGCGGGGAACCATGACGCCGACACCGGCGAGCCCCAGGCGGATTGGGCTCTCCGGTTCGTCGAGCATGCCGTGGACCGTTGCGCCGAGTTCTCCACACTCCAGAATGGGGCCGACCCAAGCTGGCGCCGGTCGCAGGAGACCTGGGAGTGGATCCGGGACCGCCTGACCTCCCTGTGGGTGGGGAAGGCCATGGGCGAGGAGCCCGTCCCGGAACGGGAAGTGCGCCGGTCGCCGGAGGAGGAGAGACTCGCCGGCCTCTCCATGCCCGGGGCGGCCCGGATGCTGGAGGTGGCGGCGGTGGCCCTGCGGGCGATGCCTCTGGGCGCCTGGCGAGACGCCGTGGCCACGCTCGACCCGGACATGCCGACCCGGGAGGAGACCATCCAGACCTTGAAGGGGGTGGCCCGTCTCCTCTCCGGCACCTCCCATCCCGAGCCCGGGGCGCGGGAGACCCCTCCCCCCGCGATGGAGAGGACTTCCCCAGCCCCGGAGCCCGAGGAGGAGCTCCAGGAGGACGAGCTCTCCATCGACTACGCCAGAGGGTTCGACGAGGGGTACCAGATGGGGCGGCGGGTGGGGCGGGCGCTGGCCGTCCACGAGCGCCAGAAGGCGTCCCGGGGGACCGGCCCCTCCCGGCCTTGAGCGGCCATGTCGGCCGATACCCTCACCGTTGCCCTCCTCACCCAGGTCTTTCCCGAGGAGGCTGATTGGATCCGCCTTCCCCTGGCCCTGCGCCAGGCCAGGGAGATGGGGGCGACGCTGGCGGTGCTCCCTGAGATCCCCCTCAACCCCTGGTCGCCGGCGACCACCACTCCCAGGGACGACGATGCCGAGGAAGTGGATGGACCCCGGCAGGCAGCCCTCTCCCGGGCCGCCGCCGACGCGGGGATCGCCCTGCTCGGTGGGGCCATCATCCGGGACCCGGATTCCGGGGCCCGTCACAACACGGCCCTCCTGTATGACGGACGGGGGTCCTGCCTGGCCCGGTACAAGAAGGTCCACCTTCCCCAGGAGGAGGGGTACTGGGAGA
>JBFYZD010000147.1:0-2933 GCA_041309685.1 Gemmatimonadales bacterium
TATCTGCGGTAATCTTGGTGTATAGTTACAGCAAGATGAGGGAGACCATCATGCTCAGGCTCAACGGCCCCAAGGGGGATGAGGCCACCCGGCTGCGCCAGAAGAAGTATGGGTTGCTCAAGGAGCTGCGCCTCGCTGAGGATGCCTTGCCGGGTTCGCTCTCGCTGACGCACACGCGCTGCGGCAAGCCCCAGTGCCGCTGCGCCGAGGGACCGGGGCACCCGGGCTGGCAGCTCACCTTCATGGTGGGGGGCAAGAAGCGGGTGGAGCGGATTCCGGCGGAGTGGGCGGAAGAGGTGGGCCGGCGGGTGGAGGCGGGGCGGAGCTTCCGCGAAGCGGTCAGCGAAATCCTCACGGCGAACGCCGAGTTGCTCGCCCTGGAGCGAAAGCAGCGTGGGAGGAAGCGCAAGAAGAAGACGTGAGCGGTGAAGGGACCGACGCCCGGTCGGCTCCTGGAGTACTTCAAGCGGCGTCTGCGCTTGGAGCGCTACCTGCGCGACCCCGGCGACGGGCGCACCCTTCCCCAGATCCCGGCCGCGTCGTTGGTGTGGGCGCTGATCCTGGCCAAGACGCTGCGGGTCCCCTCCTTCCACGGCGTGGAGATGCTGAGCCGGCAGTGCCCGGGTGGCATGGGTGTGGGGCGGCCCTTCGGAGACGACGCTTTGGGCTACTTCACCGAGCGGCTGGACCCCGAGCCCACGCGCCATGCCCTGGTTGGGCTCGTCCGGCGTGCGAAGCGCAACAAGGCGTTCGAGGGCAGTACCTGGATCGGACTGGCCGTGGACGGCTCGGGTGCGGGGCGCAGCTCGAAGAAGGTGTGCTCCTGGTGCCATGAGCAAGGAAAGGGATACGGGCATAAGCTCGTCGCGGTCAGCGTGGTGGGGGCCGGCCTCGATCTACCGGTCGACATCGAGTTCTACGGGCCCGGCGAGAACGAGCTGACCGCAGCGAAGCGTCTGCTCCAGCGCGCCATCCCGCATCTCGGTCCACGGTTTGCCGACTACCCGGTCGCCGATGGTCTCTATGGCGGGGCGCCGTTTCTCCATCTCGCCGAGGATCTGGGCCTGCCGGTGATCGCCGCGCTCAAGGACAACCTCCCCGAACTGAGCCAGGCGGCGCGGCGCCGCTTCGCCGATACCCCTCCCCGGGAGTGTTTCGCCTACCATGGCGGCTCCGTCGAGGTCTGGGACGCCGACGACTTCATCCCATGGCAGGAGCTGCGTTGGCCGCGGGTACGCGTGCTGCGCTATCGCCATGTGCGCAAGGACGGGAAGGTCTTCGATGCCTACTGGCTCACGAACCTGCCGGTGCGTCGGGTAGGATGCCGCGCCCTCTTCCGAATGGCCAAGAGCCGGTGGGCGATCGAGAACCACGGCTTCAACGATGCCAAGAACCGCTACGGCCTGACCCACATCGCCCACCATCATCCCACCAGCGTCGTCGTGGAGTCTCTCCTCACCTTCCTCGCCATGGGCCTGGAGCGGCTCTATCGGCTCCGTTACCTGCGCCGTGGCGGCCTCCCGCCCTACAGCGCCATCGCCTTCTGCCGACTCCTCTGGCTCAACCTGGGTAGCGCCGACCCCTACGACACGAGCTGAGTCCCTACGGGCACCCTCCGCTCCACCCCCCTCTGCCGGCGCCGACCCCCGCCGCCGACCCCTTCCTACCCCTGCGCTCCAGACGCACCCGCGACAATGCCCTGACCCGCTCCACCACCCCACGGCTCCCCCCACCCCACCGTCAAGCCACTCGCCTCAACCCCTTCCGCCTCCTTCCCACCCCCTCCCACCCCTCGCAAAGGCCCCGGTTCCGAAATCGCTGACCGGGGGCCCCCGCCCTGGCCGCCCCCACCCCCCCCGGCCTAGTTTGCACGCCCAGGTACACCCGGGTGACCACCCCCTACCCGGCGCCCCTTCCACCGTCGTCGAGGTCGACCATGAACCATCGTCTTCCCACCGGCTCTTCTCCCGCCCGGCGGTCCGCCCTTCTTCCGGCTCTCCTCCTGGCCATTCTGCCGTCGTTGGCGGTGGCCCAACAGGCCTGGACGCCGGTGGCGGAGGGGTTCCCCCGGACCCCGGCCGAGCTCTCGGGCTTTCAGAGCACCACCAACCACCTGGAGATGTGGGACTACCTCCTGGCCCTTCGGGCCGCCAGCACCCAGATGCGGCTGGGGACCTATGGAGAGAGTTGGGAAGGGAGGGAGCTTCCCTACGCGGTGTTCAGCAAACCCCTGGTGAGCGAGCCGTGGGAAGCCTGGGCGCTGGGCCGGCCCATCGTCGTGCTGGCCGCCAATGTCCATGGGGGGGAGCGGACCTTCCGGGAGGGGCTCCTGATCCTCATGCGGGATCTCGCCACCCCGGGCACGGCCGCCAACGCTCTCCTGGATCGGGTCACGGTCGTGGTGGCCCCCCAGCTGAACCCCGACGGGTACGAGGCGGGGGGGGGGCGGGGGAGCCGGGGCAACGCCTGGGGGATCGACCTCAACCGGGACTACGTGAAGCTGGAGCAGCCGGCCCTGGCCCACTATGTGACCGACCTCCTGGGCGCATGGCGTCCCCACATGTTCGTGGACTCCCACAACGGCGGCTCCCGCCCCTACAACCTCTGCTACCAGTGCGCCAGCCACTTCGACCCGGCCCAGGAGCTCACCCTGCTCTGTGACCAGCAGGTCTTCCCTGCGATTAACACGAAGCTGGAGGGCGAGGGATTCCGGGCCTGGTATTACACCGGGGGGAACGAGGAGGCATGGAGCACCGGCGGCTTCCAGGCCCGCATCGGGCGCAACTACGGCGGGTTCATCAACTCCATCGGCATCCTCTTCGAGGCGCCCGGGCAGACCCCGGAGGAGGGGGCGAGAGCGGGGTACCTGGGGAACCTGGCCGTGGTCGAGTACGCCGCCGACCATGCGGACGAGGTGATGAGGCTTGTGGAGG
>JBFYZD010000148.1:0-11749 GCA_041309685.1 Gemmatimonadales bacterium
AGTCGATGGCGAAGGAGTATCCCGCCCAGGCCTGGGTGAGGAAGGGTTTCTCCTCGATCTTGCTGTACGGCGTGCTCCCGCCGAAGAGCGTGCGGCCGTAATCCTGCTCCATCATCTGAAAACGACCCCATTCACGGGGGAAGTTCTGCCCCCAGACGGCGGGGTCCAGCTCGCCCTCGGGGATCTCGATGACGAGGCTGGGGGACATCAGCCCCTCGTCCTTGCGCTGCTGGATGTTGGTGAGGAGCATCCCGATCCCCACCCCCACCACCAGGAACACCACCGTCACCAGGGCCCAGAGCCCGGTGCTCCCTCTCCGATTCATCGTCATCTCTCTCGTCTCTCGTCTCGGAAGCTCAGCCTACGCCCTGATGGCCCACGTTTCCGTGGCAGTCCGTGCACCGAACCTCGTCCTTTTCCGGGTCGTGCCCCACCAGCATGTCGTTCACCAGGGTCAGGTGGCAGTTCACGCAGTTCTCCAGCGCCACTTCCTTGTTGCGCCGCTTGATCATGATGGGCTCCGGGAAATCACCGGAAGTGAACTTCACGGAGTGGTTCCATCCGTTCACCGCCTTCCGGTAGTACTTCCCCACCAGGTCGTGGGGCATGTGGCACTCGTTGCAGGTCGCCCACTCCCGGTGGGAGGAGTGCTGCCACGACTCGTACTGGGTTTTCATCACGTGGCAGTTCACGCACGCCGCGGGGTCGTTCCTCAGGTAGGAGAGCCCCTTGGCGTGGGAGGCGGTGAAACCGCCCAACCCCACCACCAGCCCGAAGCTGGCGAAGGCGAGGAGGGGCGGGAGCTGCTTCCTGTTCAACGGGACGCTCCCTTCTTGGCGGTTCCCTCGTTCGTGGCGCGCTTCCGTAGCGGGCCGGCGGGCGGCGGCGGGCGTGGCACGCCCAGCAAATCGGCTTCCAGGGTTACGGGGCACCATAACGGAGAACGGGATTCTCGGCCAGCTTCTCCAGCTCCTCCTTGGTGCGGCCCCGTCTTCTGAGAAGCTAGAGCGGCCCTCACACGACTTCTGTGACGCAGGTCACAGGCTCACGGAGAAGTGACCACCGGAGTGGAAGCCGGCCTGTCAGGGAGCGGGCCTGCCGCCCCCGGCGAAGTGCTCCCACACGATCCGAGACACCTCCCGCAGCAGGACGTACCCTTCGTTGTCTCCCCCGCCGCCCCGGTCCGCCTGGTTCTTGGTGATGACGCAGAGGACGTAGTCACCGCCGGGCGCGTTCACCAGGAGCACCTCGGACCTGGAGGCCGACACCGATCCCTGCTTGGACGCCACCTGCACGGTGGGGGGGATGGCGGAGAGGGCCTCGTCGTCCCAGTAGATGTCGGTGAGGGTGCGGTACATGTCGGAAGAAGCTCCCTCGCTCACCGCCCTCCCCTCCCGGATCATCACCAGGAGCTCGGCCATCTCCCGGGGCGTGGTCTGGCCCCACCCGTAGCTTTCCCAGTCCGGCCGGCGCCCCTCCACCCGGGAGTTCACCCGGGTTCCATGGAAGCCGTGCTCCTCCAGCCAGCGGTTGACGTCGGCGCCCGTCACCAGCCCCTGGATCCAGAGGCTCGCCGTGTTGTCGCTGATGGAGATCATGAAGAAGGCCAGCTTGGACAGCGTCACCGTCTCCCCGGGACGCATCTTGTTGACGATGTCGTCGTCCTCCTCTCCGCCGTAGAAGAGGGAGTCGTGATAGGTGAAGCGGTCCTCGAGCCTGAGCAGGCCCCTCTCCACGTGGTCATGGAGGCCGACCAGGAGGGGGAGCTTGATCATGCTGGCGGTGGGAAAGAGGGAGTCGGCGTTCATCGCCACCGTGGCCCCCGTCCGCAGGTGCCGGACGTAGATCCCCACATCCCCGTGAAAGCCCGCGACCCGCGCCTCCAGCCTGGCCTGGAGGGCGGGATCGGAACCCTCCTGGGCCAGCGCCGCCATCCCTCTTCCTCCCCCCGGACCCGCCACCAGGAGAAGGGACGCCAGGAAGGCCAACAAGGCTCTGCGGTGAGGGAGTGGGGGAGGTACCATGGATTCCGGTCCTTTCACCGGGGCGTGGGCCCGGGGGGGGGAGGGGTTCGGGGAGAGCTCCCGGCGGGGAAGGGGTGGAAGATCACCCCGCAATCCCGGCTCTGCATGGGCTCACCCTTTCCCGGCCCTCGCCGATACTGACTGGAGAGATTATGGTACCGGTGCCGGCTGAGCCACCTCCAGCGTCGCGTGACCCGGTGGTGGAGGCGAAATCCGGTCGCACAATAGACTCAGGGCTGCCCATGCGACGACCCCCCCCACGGCGCTCCGCAGCCGCTTTGGCACGGGGCACGGGTTCCCTTCCCGCCCCCCGCTGCCCGGCGGCGTTCTTCCTCTTCCTGGTTGCGGGGGGCGTCCTTTCCCTTTCCGGTCACGCCGGCGCCCAGCGCTTGAACATCCGGCACTACTCCCACGCCCAGGGTCTGCCCCAGGCCCAGATCTACGCCATCCACCAGGATGCCCGGGGGTACATCTGGGTGGGCTCCAACGCCGGCCTCGCCCGCTACGACGGCCGCCGCTTCCTCTCCATCACGGCAGCCGATGGCCTGACCTCCAACTCGGTGGTCAAGATCGATCAGTTTCCTTCCGGGACCATGGTGGCGGCGATCGAGGGCGGCGTCTGTTTCCTCCGGGACGGCTCGATCCTCTGTCTGGGTCAAGAGGAAGGGGTGGTGACCGGGCAAATCAGGGACATGCACCTGGATGCCGATGGGGGGGTCTGGGTAGCGGCGGACCGGGGGATCAGTCTGGTCCGGGAGACCGGTGTGGTGCGGTCCTTCGGGGTGGAGGACGGCCTTCCCCGGCCTGAGGTGCTGGCCCTGGCCCGGGACGAGGAAGGGACCCTGTGGGCCGGGACCAGGGGAGGGCTGGCCCGCTTGGACGGGACCACCTGGACCGAGGTGCCCTTGGCCGGCGCCCGGGGGCGCCAGGTGGCGGCCCTTCGCCTCGGTCCCCAGGGGATGCTTGTGGGTACCGGGGAGGGGCTCCTCCTGAAACGGGGTGGGAGCTTCGAGGAGATCCCCCTGGCCGACGGACCCCATCTCATCCGGAACCTCGCTGTGGCCCCGGACGGCGCCGTCTGGGCCGAGTCACCCGGTATGCTCTTCCGTTATCTGGGCGGGGAAAGCGTGCGCTACACCCCAGAGCACGGGATTCCCGCCCAGGCCATCTGGAGCCTCCTGGTGGACCGGGAAGGGAACGTCTGGATGGGGAGCGACAATGGGCTGGACAAGCTCGTCCCGGGACCCTTCGCCCTCTACACCGGATTGCAGGGGCTTCCCCACCCCTTCGTCCGGGCTGCCACGATGAGCTCCGACGGGCGGGTCTGGCTGGGCACGCGGGACGGCCTGGCCCTCTGGCAGGGGAACGGGATGACGGAAGTGCCCTTCCGGGGGTTGGTGGCCGATGCCCGGATCTATTCCCTGGGGCCGGAGCCCCGGGGAGGCATCCTGGCCGGGACCCCCGGCGGGCTGGTCCACCGCTCCCCCTCCGGTACTCTCCGGAGCTACGGCACCGCGGAGGGCCTCCCCCACCCCTTCGTCTTCGCCATCGTCCCTGACGGGCAGGGAGGGGTGTGGTTGGGAACCAACGGAGGGGTGGCACGCTGGAAGGACGGCGCCATCCTCCCGCCCCCCCACCCCGCCCTCCAGGGGATCACGGTCCGGAGTCTGGCCCGGGACGATGGGAACCGCCTCTGGGTGGGCCTCCAATCCGGGGGCGTGCTCGTCCTGGAGGGGGATTCGGTCCGGAGCATCGGCTCGGCTGAAGGGCTCTCGGCCCAGACCATCTGGTCCCTGGCTCCCGACGGGGAGGGGGGGTTGTGGGCGGGCACGAACGGAGACGGTGCCTATCGAATCTCCCAGGAGGGGATCCGGCGGGTGACGAGCGGGGAGGGGCTGGGGGACAACTTCGTCTGGCAGGTCCTGGTGGACCGGCGGGGTGACGTCTGGATGTTCACCGGGATGGGACTCAATCGCCTCTCCCGGGAGGGGATGCGTTACTTCGGCACCGGCGAGGGGCTCCAGGACCTGGAGGGCGCCGCTTCGGCGATCCTGGAAGACTCCCAGGGGGACCTCTGGTTCGGCACGGCCTCCGGGGTATACCGTTACCAGCCCGGGCTGGACAAGGCACCCTCCCCGCCCACCGGGTTGTTCCTGGAGGCCGTCACCCTGGAGGGGCGCCCGGTTTCCCCGGACCTCCTGGAGCTTCCCCCGAACCCCCGAGCGTTGGCTTTTCGCTTCTCCACCCCTACCTACCGGGACGAGGAGGGGGTCCGCTTCCGCTATCGCCTGGCGGGGGAGGAGGAGGCATGGTCGGAGCCCATGCGAGAGCCCACCGTGAGCTTCGCCCGCCTGGGGCCCGGGCGCTACACCCTCGAGGTCTCTGCGGAGACCTACCTGGGGCCGCAGAGCCCCCGACCCATGACCGTTCCCTTTTCCGTGAGGGCGGCCTTCTGGCAGCAACCGTGGGTCTACCTGGGCCTCCTCCTCCTGGTGGCCGCGGGGTTTGCCCGGGTCCCCGCCATGCGGGCCCGGCGCCTGGAGAGGGAGCGGCAGAGGTTGGAGACCCTGGTGGGGGAGCGCACACGGGAGATCCAGAGCCAAAACCAGAGGCTGGAAAGGGAGATCGCCGACCGGGAGGCCGCGGAACGCGCCAGGGAGGTTGCCGAGGCCCAGCTCCGACAAGCCCAGAAGATGGAAGCGGTCGGACGATTGGCGGGAGGCATCGCCCACGACTTCAACAACCTCCTGACCACCGTCCTCGGGTATGCCGACCTCCTCGCCGCGGACGCCCCGAGGGGTTCGGAGCTCCGGGAGGACCTGGAGGAGATCCGCCACTCGGCCCAGAAGGGAGCCGGCCTGGTGTCCCAACTCCTGGCCTTCAGCCGGAAGCAGGCCGTCCAGTGGGAGGCATTGGACCTGGCCGCCACCGTCCGGGAATCGGCCGAGATCATGGGCCGGGCGCTGGGGGAGCGTGTCCGCCTGAAGGTGGAAGCACCGCACACGCCGCTCCAGGTCCAGGGCGACCCGGACCAGATCGGGCAGATCCTCCTGAACCTGGCCTTGAATGCCCGGGATGCCATGGAGGGGGGCGGCGCCTGCCGGGTCGCCGTCGAACGGAGGAATCTGGGGGATGCGCTCCCTGGGGCCTTCTCCGATACGGTCCCCCCCGGCCGGTACATCCTGCTTTCGGTGTCCGACACGGGGAAGGGGATGGACGAGGCTACCCTCGCCAAGGTGTTCGAGCCCTTCTTCACCACCAAGCCCGTGGGCCAGGGTTCGGGGTTGGGCCTCCCCAGCGTCCACGGGATCGTGCACCAGCACCAGGGGTTCATCCAGATCGCGTCTGAGCCCGGGGCCGGAACGACGGTGGAGATCTACCTCCCCGAGGCCGCCTCCTGAGGCTCATCACCCCTTCCGGCCAGCGACCCTGAATCCCGGAGGGGACCCACCACCCACCCGCGGGTTGCAACCTTCGGTGGAACATCCTCGTCTTACATATGAGTAGATGACTGATGTTTCTATCCGGAGCCCCGCCATGGCCGGTGTTTCTGAGCCGAACTTCGATCCCGTGATCCACCTGCCCATGGGGCCCAGGGATTTCCAGCTCCTCCTGCTGGTGTTCGACAAGCCCATGCACGGCTACGGGATCGTGAAGGAGTCAACCGACCGGTTCGGCAGGAGCGTCATGGACCTGGGGACCATGTACCGGATCATCGGCCGCCTCATCCGCCAGGGGCTCCTGGAAGACGTGACCGGGGAGCAGGACGACCCCAAGAAACAGCGCCGCTACTACCGGGCCACCAGGCTGGGGCGCCAGGTGGTCCGCGCCGAGGCCCTCCGGCTCCGGGATCTCCTGGAATCGAAGCACACCGAGCTCCTCTGGGGAAAACCGTGAAGGTCGACCCCCGGGCCCGTTCTTCCCTCGGCACCCGATGGATCCGCGCCCTCCTCCGCCTGTTCCCCCGGGATTTCCGGCAGGAGTACGGCGAGGCCCTTCTCTCCGCGTATCTCGACCTGAGGGACGACATCCGGCAGACCCGCTCCCGGGTTGCCACACCCTGGATCCTGGCCGCCGTCACCATGGTGGTCGGCTGGCAGATCGCCCGCGCCGGCATTGCCGAGCGCTGGTCCGACGGGGAACGAACCCGGCCACCCGGAACCCGAGGAAGGAAGGAACCCATGCTGGCCAGCTTCAGATCGGATCTGACGTATGCCCTCAGGAGCCATCGGAGGCAGCCAGGGGTCGCGGTGCTGGCCCTTCTCACCCTGGCTCTGGGCGTCGGCGCCAGCACCGCCATCTTCAGCGTGGTGAACGGGGTCCTCCTGAGGCCCCTGCCCTACTCCAACCCAAAGGAGCTGGTCTCCATCCAGGTGAACAGTGGAATCGGCTCCAGCGAGGGCTTCTATGATCTCTCCGAGCCCGAGTTCCTGGACTTCGGCGCCCGGATCCCCTCCTTCTCCATGGTAGCGGGCTACAGCGGGACCGAGGTCACCGTGGGCGACACTCTCTCGCCCCGGCGAATCCGGGTTCTGCGGACTACCGCCAGCCTCTTCCCACTCCTGGGCGTGGACCCGATCCTGGGCCGCGCCTTCTCCGCCGACGAGGACCGTCCCGGCGCGCCTCGGGTGGTGGTCCTGAGCTACGGGATGTGGCAGACGGAGTTCGGCGGAGACCCCCGGATCATCGGTCGGTCCCTGACCCTCAACGACGGCCCGGTGACCATCATCGGCGTCATGCCGGCGGGGTTCGCCTTCCCCACGCCGGGGTGGGACGCCTACAGCCAGCTCCTCCTGGACCGGGAGAACCCCTGGGAACGGAACAACCACTACCTCCCCACCCTTGCACGCCTGGCCCCGGGGGCCACCCTCCAGCAGGCACGGAGCCAGCTCGACGTCCTGGCGGCGCGCTCGACCAACGACTACCCGGAGTACTATCCCAATGCGGGTCTGCGGGTGCAGGCGCAGTCCTTCCAGGACGCCATCGTGGGAGGGGTCAGGACGCCCCTGTACGTCCTGCTGGCTGCCGTCGGATTCGTCCTACTCACGGCGTGCGTCAACGTCGCGAACCTCCTCCTGGCCAGGGGCGAGACCCGGAAGCGGGAGCTCGCCATCCGGGGCGCCATCGGCGCCTCCAGCCGGCGCATCACCTGTCAACTCTTCACCGAAAGCCTCCTGCTGGCGGCCCTGGGAGGGATCGCCGGAACGGTGGTCGCCCTGGCGGGAATCAGGGTGCTCCTGGCCATGGCGCCCAGCGCCCTCCCCCGCCTCGACGAGATCGGCGTGGATCCCACGGTGTTGGTGTTCTCCCTCCTTACCGCCGTGGCCACCGGTCTGCTCTTCGGCGTGATGCCCGCCCTTCAGGCGAGGAGGCGGGACGTCCACGAGACGCTGAGGGAAGGCGGGGGGGAACGAGGCGCCACACGCTCCGGCCAGGGAATGAGGCGGACGCTGGTGGTGGCCCAGGTGGGGCTGGCCGTGGTGCTGGTCACGGGCTCCGGGCTGATGCTGCGCACCGTCGCGAACCTCCACGCCGTGGACCTGGGGTTCGTGACGGACAACATCCTCACCTTCCGCATCAACCCCCGCCCGGGGGTCTACGACACCCCGGAGAAGACGGTGGCGTTCTATCGGGAGCTGCTCTCCAGGATGAACGCGCTTCCCGGTGTAAGGGCCGCCGCCGCCACCCCATCGCTCCCCATGGCCGGCGGGGCGAACAACTGGTCCATCCTCATCGAGGGACAACCGGTGGCGAACGTAGGGGAAGCCCCGGCGGATCTGGTCCAGAGGGTCACCCCCGAGTACCTGGACGCCCTGGGGCTGGCGCTGACCCGGGGCCGCTGGCTCAACTTCGCGGATGACGCCCGATCGCCGCCTGTGGTGGTGGTGAGCGAGGCCATGGCCCGGAAGCACTGGCCCGGAGAAGACCCCCTCGGAAAGCGCATGAAGGTGTTCATGCCGACCTGGCCCTGGATGGAGGTCGTCGGGGTGGTGAAGGACGTGCGGCACGAGGGACCGGGCCAGGAGCCGCGGCCTCGCTGGTTCGTGCCCCACGCCCAGGCCTACGTGTCCGCCTACGCCTCGCCTCTGACCACCTCCATCGCCGTGCGCTCCGACTCCGACCCCACGCCCCTGATGGGACCTATCGAGAGCCTGATTCGGGAGTTGGACAGCAGCATTCCCATCTCGAGCGTCCGCACCATGGACCAGATCCGGGCCGGAGCCATGGGGAACGAGCGCTTCGTGATGAGGCTGCTGACCGTCTTCGGCCTCCTGGCCCTATTCCTGGCCCTTGTCGGGGTGTACGGCGTGGTCTCCTATGGCGTGTCCCGGCGGACCCACGAGATCGGGTTGCGCATGGCCCTGGGCGCCCGGGCCGGAGAGGTGCTCACCAAGGTCATGGGGGAAGGCCTCGTCCTGGCCCTGGTGGGCGTTGGGGTGGGGCTGGCGGGAAGCCTCTCGTTGTCCAGGGTCTTCGGGACCATGGTCTTCGGAATCACGCCCACGGACCCCTTCACCTACCTGGGTGTGGGCATCGTCCTGCTGGGGTCCGTGAGCCTGGCTTCGCTCCTCCCGGCTCGGAGGGCGAGCCGGATCAGCCCCGTGCAGGCATTGAGGGAGGAGTAGGGGGGGATCGAGCGGGTTTCGTAGGCCTCGCCATCCGATAGCCCCTGCGCGTCCGAGGCGCTGCTCGATGAAGCACGCTCCTGAGGGGTCGCGCCGCGCCGACGGCATCCGGGGCACTTCCCGGGGGCGCCGACCAGGTCTCGGGCCGTTCCTCAGAAGTCCTTGCGCCCGAAGAGCCGGAACCCGAGCAGGAGGGGCCCCACCACCCAGAGCCCCAGCGCCCCGGCGGCCAGCGCAGTCCCCAGCGCGGTCCCGAAGAACGCCTCGAAGGTGGCGCCCGTGTAGCCCATCAGGGCGGCCACGTCCATCCTCATGAGGAGGAGCACCCGGGCCAGGTCCACCGGGTTCAGGAGGACGAGCACCAGGAGGGGCCGCTCCAGGGGGTAGGCGGCGAAGGCCGTCACCCCCAGGAGCACCACTCCGTCGTAGACCACCCCCAACGCCAGCCAGAGGAGGAGGGCGGCCCCCAGCCCCCGCATGCGGTCCTGCACCCGGATCGCCAGAACGAAGGCCAGCGCTACGAACACCAGCGTGAGGGCGGTGCCGGTGCCCAGGAGCGTGGCCAGGACCCCCGCGTTCGCCCCCCCCAGCCCTCCCCGCGCCCCGAACGGGATTCCCACCCCCAGGACGAGCGCCCCCACCAGGGGGAGGGCGAGGCCCAGGTACAGCCCCCCGAACATCTGGCGGCGCCCCACCGGCTGGGCCAGGAGGAGCTCGTTGAACTCCCGTGCCCCGTACAGGTAGACCGTCCCGAAGAGGATCCCCATGAGGGGGACCAGGAGGAGCACCAGGTTCACCAGGCTGAGGAGCACCCGCCCCCCCTCTCCCCCGAACCGGAAGAGCGTCTCGGTGAGGAGGAGGAAGAAGGCCCCGTAGGCCACCAGCCACTTCCCCCGCACCACGTCGCGGATCTCGTAGCCGGCGATGCGCAGCAATGCGTTCATCGCGGGGCCTCCCCCATCATGAGGGCGGCCACCGCCCGCTCCAGGCGCTCCTGCCCCGTGGCCTGGAGCAGCTCCGCGGCCGGGCCCTGGAAGCGCACCCGGCCCTCCAGGAGGAAGGCCACCCGGTCGGCCAGCTCCTCCACCTCCCCCAGGAGGTGGGAGGTGATGAGGATGGTGGCGCCCGCCTCCCGTTCCCGCCGGATGCGCCTCTTGAGCGCGCCCGAGGCCACCGGATCCAGGCCGGCCGTGGGCTCGTCCAGGATGAGGATGCGGGGGTGGAAGCTGAAAGCCAGGACGGCGCTCACCTTCTGGCGGGTCCCGCCGGAGAGGGCGCGCAGGGGCTTGGCCAGCTCCCGGTCCAGACCGAACGCCTCCAGGAGTTCCCCGTCCGGACCCGCGGTGGACTCGCGGAGCTCGGTGATCATGCGGAAGAGCTCGGCGGCGGTGAGGTTCTCGGGGAAGGGCGCCACCTGGGCCATGTACCCGATCCTCCCGCGGTAGCGGTGGTCCCCGTTCAGGCGGTGGTCCCCCACCGTGATCTCCCCGGCGTCGGGGCGTGCCAGCCCCAGGAGCGCCTTGATCAGGGTGGTCTTCCCCGAGCCGTTGGGCCCCACCAGGGCCGTGACGGCTCCGGCGGGGAACTCCAGATCCACACCGTCCAGCGCCGTCAAGCGCCCGAAGCGCTTGCTGAGCCCCTGGACGCGGATCATCCTTCCCTCGCCCCCGCGCCCACCGCAGCGCTCAGGGCAGCCCCAGCGACATCGGCCGCACCCCTCGCCACCGGCGCCATGCGCGGCGCCTGGTCCGCCAGCGCCTCGGGGGTCAGCGCCGGCACCACCCGCTCCGCGGCGTCCAGGAGGTCCACGAAGAAGGAACGCAGCAGGATCAGAGCCGGCTCGTGCCGCTCCACGATCAGGGAGAAGAGCCGCACCGGATGGAAGGGCACGTCCCCCGCCCCGTCCCGCTCCAGGTCGTAGCCCCGGTAGCGGTCCCAGTAGTTACCGCTGAAGGTGCTGTACGCCCGGCGGCTGTTGGTGGCCACGTCGAAGGTGTTCCCGATGAAATCGTTGGCGGCGAACCGGTTGGCCTGCGAGTTGGCCATGATCTTCACCGCCCACCCGTTCTCCCGGAACTCGTTCCCCTCCACCTCCACGCGGTTCATCCCCTCCGCGTAGACTCCCACCGTGTTGCGCAGGAACCGGTTCCCCCGGATCTCGCTGTCGGTGATGTCCTTGAGGAGGAGTCCGTAGGCGGCGCTCCCCCAGTTGTCCAGGAAGCGGTTCCCCAGCATGACGACCCGCTTGGTGTACATGACCGCCACCCCGGCGTTGTTGCGCTGGAAGGTGTTCCCCTGGTAGAGGCACCCGTCGGAGAACATGAAGTGGAGGCCGTAGCGGAGGTTGTCGCGGCTCTCGTTCTCCAGGATGCGGCCATCCTCCACGAACTCGAAGTAGATGCCGTCCCGGTGACCGCTGATCCGGTTCCCCCGCACCAGCACGTCGCGGGAGTACCAGAGGTGGATGCCGTTGCCCGAGGCCGCCTCGCGCTCTCCCTCCCCCCGGATCTCGTTGTCCAGGATCCGGCAGTCGCGGGCCCGGGCCAGGTAGATTCCGAAGAAGGCGTTCTCGATGCGGTTCCCTTCCAGGACGCAGCCCCCCGCCTCCTCGACCCTCACCGCGGCCCGGTCCTCCACGTAGCTCACGCCCACGTTCCGGAAGACCAGCCCCCGTACCGTGACGCTGTCGGCCCTGATGACCAGGATCTCCCGCTCCCCTTCCCCGTCCAGCACGGGCCACCCCTCCCCCACGATCTCCAGCGGCCGGTCCACCACCAGCGTGGGCTCCCGGTAGACGCCAGCGTGGACCACCACCCGGGCGCCCCCGGGCGCGGCGGCAAACGCGTCGCTCAAGAGCAGATACGGGTGGCCCTCTCCCACGTGGAGTTCCGTGGGTTGGGCGTTCCCCGGGACCGGGAGGGTGAGGGCCAGGATCGCCGCCAGCACCCCGTAGCGACGGGGCCATCCGGAAGCGCCGCCCCTCACCGCAACTCCGTCCCGTGCCCGCCGTGCCGCATCCCCCCCCTCCCGTGCCCCGGGGGTCCCTCGCGGCGGATAACGTCCAGGACGCCGCCCCAGTCCAGGACCTCCCCCATGAAG
>JBFYZD010000149.1:0-9734 GCA_041309685.1 Gemmatimonadales bacterium
CTCACCCCGGTTCGTGGACTTGAAGAACCGGTTGGCTCCCGTGTACACGGTGTTGGGGTCGTGGGGGGAGAGGAGGATGGGGGTGTTCCAGTTGAAGCGGTAGCTGTCGCCCATCTGCCCGTTCAGGACGTTGCCGGCCTGGACCACTCCGCCCTGTTCCCGGGGCGGCGTGGGCCGGATGCTCCTGGATTCTCCGGTCCTCATGTCCCGCCGGGACATGGCTCCGTTCTGGGACTCGGCGTAGACGATGTTGTAATCGGTCGGGTCCATCTGGGCGTAGAAGCCGTCCCCCCCGCCCACGCGGTACCAGTCGTGGTTGGCGATGCCGATGCCGGTCCGGGTGGCGCTGGGCCCGCACCAGCTCCCATTGTCCTGGAGCCCTCCGCACACGTAGTAGGGACGGCGCATGTCTGCTCCCACGGCGTAGAACTGCCCCACGGCCATCGTGTTCACGAAGTCCCAGGTGTCCCCCTCGTCCCAGCTGAAGTTGAATCCCCCGTCCGTTCCCAGCATCAGGTGCCGGGGATTGGCGGGGTTGATCCAGAGGGCATGGTGGTCGCCGTGGCCCATCCCTCCCACCGTGCGGAAGGTCTTTCCCCCGTCCGTGGATTTGTAGAACGAGGCCCCCATGGTGTAGACGATGTCGGGGTTGGAGGGATCCACCCGGATCTGGCTGTAGTACATGGGGCGGTTGTTGTTGTTGCTCTGGACGGCCCAGGTCCTGCCCCCGTCGGTGGATTTCCAGACCCCGCTCCGGGAGGGGTCGGGCTCCGGGGCTCCCGCGGCGGGCCGCTCGGGGTTTCCTACCTCGATCTGGGCATAGACGATGTCCGGGTTGGACCGGGAAAACGCCAGCCCGATGCGACCCAGGATGCCGTTGGATCCGCTCGGCAGCCCATTGCCGGTGACCCGGGTCCAGTTCCGGCCTCCGTCGTTGCTCTGCCAGATCCCGCTCCCCGGTCCTCCCCCGTTGAACCCCCAGGAGGTCCGCTGCCGCTGGTAGGATGCGGCGAACAGGACCTGGCTGTTGCGGGGGTGCATGACGATCTCGGTGAACCCCGTGTTCTCGTCGATGAACCTGGTGTTCGTCCAGGTGGCTCCGCCGTCAGTGGTCTTGAAGAGGCCCCGCTCGGGGTTTGGTCCCCACAGCTTCCCCATGGCCGCTACGTACACCACGTCGGGATCGGCGGGGTCCACCAGGACCCGGGAGATGTGGTGGGTGTTCTCCAGGCCGATGTGGACGAAGGTCCGGCCCCCATCCGTGGACCGGTACATCCCGTTCCCGGAGGTGGTGCTCTGCCGGTTGTTGGATTCTCCCGTCCCGACGTAGACGATGTCGGGGTTGGAGGGGGCGATGGCGATGTCCCCGATGGAGGAGACGGGGTAGCTGTCGAAAACGGGGGTCCAGGTGGTCCCCATGTTGGTGGTCTTCCAGACTCCGCCCGTGGCAAACCCCAGGTAGATGGTGCTGGGATCCGTCTCCACCGCCTCGATGTCGTCGATGCGTCCCGACATGATGGCGGGACCGATGGAGCGCCAGACGAACTCCCTCAGGAAGGGGTCGTCCGTCTGGTTCACCGGGGACCCTCTTTGCTGCTGGGCGAGGACGCCGGGGCTGGCCAGGTGGGTTGCCACTGCCAGGAAGGCCGCCAATCGAAGAAGGGGTCGGATTCGTGCCATGGGTAGCGTCCTTGAGGAAGGGGAATCGGTCCCGGGGGATGCGAAAGGATAGGACGCCGGGCAGGATTTCGCATCTCCCGTTCCGGGAGCGTACCGGCCGGGTGCTGCGGAGGCGCCCTGGTCCCCCTACCTTTTCCCGGTTCCCGCGGTCCCCGCTCGTCCCGCACGCCAAGGGGCCGCTCGGCGGCATTCTCCAGAAGGAGAAGCTCCATGGCCTTCCGTCCGTTGTCCCTCCCGCGGTGGCTCTTCGCCGTCAGTCTCCTGCTCGGGGGCGCGGCGCCGGCGCCGGCTCAGGACGCCGCCCGCCTTGCCGTCGGCGCCTTCGACGAGCTCTCCTACCGCCACATCGGCCCGGTGGGAAACCGGGTGAGCGCGGTGGTGGGGGTGCCGGGCGACGGAAACGTCTACTACATCGGCGCCGCTTCCGGGGGGGTGTGGAAGACGGTGGACGGAGGGGTGCACTGGGAGCCGGTCTTCGACCACCAGCCCGCCCAGTCCATCGGCGCCCTGGCCGTCGATCCCACCAACCCCAACGTGGTGTGGGCCGGCACCGGCGAGGCCCACATCCGCAGCAACGTCTCCATCGGCAACGGGGTCTACAAGTCCACCGATGGGGGGAGGACATGGTCCCACATGGGGCTGGCGGAGAGCGGCCGCATCGCCCGCATCGTGATCCACCCCCGCAACCCCGACATCGTCTTCGTCGCGGCGCTGGGCCACCTCTACGGCCCCCAGCAGGAGCGGGGAGTGTTCCGCACCACCGACGGGGGGGAGAACTGGGAGCGGGTGCTCTTCGTGGACGAGGACACCGGCGCCTCGGACCTCACCATGGACCCCAACAACCCCGAGATCCTCTTCGCCGGCACCTGGCAGATGGTCATCTGGACCTGGGGCCGCCAGAGCGGGGGGCCAGGGAGCGGGCTCTTCCGGTCGAAGGATGGGGGCGACAGCTGGGAGCGTCTGGAGGGGAACGGCCTCCCCACTCCGCCCCTGGGGAAGGTGGTGGTGGGGATGAGCCCGGACGACTCCGACCGGGTCTATGCCCTCATCGAGACCAACTCCAACCGGGAGTTCGCCCCTCTCGACGAACACCAGGGGGTCCTGTGGCGCTCCGACGACGGGGGGGAGTCGTGGCGCATGGTGAACGCCGACCACACCCTGGTCCAGCGTCCCCACTACTACTCCCGGGTGGTGGTCGCCCCCGACGACCGGGACGAGGTGCACTTCCTGGCCGTCTCCCACACCACCTCCCTGGACGGCGGGCTCAGCGTCCGGCGGGGGAGCGGGGGCGGGGACAATCACGACATGTGGATCGATCCCCTGAACCCCGACCGGATGGTGGTGGGCCACGACGGGGGGGTCAGCCTCTCCACGACCCGGGGGGAAAGCTGGCTCCGCCCCCGTTTGCCCATCGCCCAGATGTACCACGTCCACACCGACAACCAGGTCCCCTACTTCGTCTACGGCAACCGGCAGGACGGGGCATCCCACCGGGGCCCCTCCAACAGCCTCACCGGGGGGAGCATCCCCATCGGGGCCTGGCATTCGGTGGGAGGGTGCGAGTCAGGGTTCGCCGTCCCCGACCCCGTGGATGCCAACATCGTCTGGTCGGGGTGCTACGAGGGGATCCTGGACCGCTACGACGTGAGGACGGGGCATTCCCGGAACGTGAGCGTCTGGCCCGACAACCCCGAGGGGTGGCCGGCCGCCGACCTTCGCTACCGCTTCCAGTGGACCTTCCCCATCGCCGTCTCCCCCCACGATCACAACCGGGTGTACGCGGGGAGCCAGCACGTGCACCAGACCACCGACGGGGGGCAGAGCTGGCAGGTCATCAGCCCCGACCTCACCACCAACGACAAGAGCCGGCAGCAGAAGACCGGGGGTCTCACCCCCGACGACGCCAGCCCCACCTACGCATCCGTCCTGTTCGCCATCGCCGAGTCGCCCCTGGAGGAGGGGGTGATCTGGACCGGCTCCAACGACGGGCTGGTGCAGGTGACCCGGGACGGCGGGGGGAGCTGGTCCAACGTCACGGCCAACATCCCCGACCTTCCCCCCTGGGGGACGGTGAGCAACATCGAGCCGTCCCGGCACGCCGCCGGCGCCGCCTACCTCTCCGTGGACTTCCACCAGGTGGGGAACACCGACCCCTACGCCTACAAGACCACCGATCACGGGCGCACCTGGCGAAAGCTCAGCGGGGGGATCCCCCGGAGCGTCTTCAGCTACGTCCACGTGATCCGGGAGGACCCGGTGCGCCCGGGCCTCCTGTACCTGGGGACCGAGAACGCGCTGTACGTCTCCTTCGACGACGGACTCTCCTGGGCTCCCCTCCAGGCCAACCTCCCCCACGCCCCGGTGCACTGGCTCACCATCCAGGAGCACTTCAACGACCTGGTGGTAGCCACCTACGGCCGGGGGTTCTGGATCCTGGACGACGTGACCCCCCTCCAGCAGCTCACCGGTGAGGTCCTGGATTCCGGGGCCCACCTGTTCGCGCCCCGCCCCGCCTACCGTTTCCGCTCCAGGGAGGCGCCGGTGAGCCAGCCCGAGGACCCGGGGGCCGGGGAGAACCCCCCCGTGGGGGCGACGCTCCACTATTGGCTGGGCGAGGGGGTGGAGGGGCCGGTGCGGCTGAGCATCCTGGACGAGGCCGGGGAGGTGGTGGCAGAGGTGCGGGGCGCGGACCAAGGCCCCGGCCTCCACCGGGTGCTCTGGGAGCTGGAGCTCGAGCCCAGCGCCACCCCCCGCATGCGCACGCCGGTACTGGAGCACTCCCACGTGGAGATCGGGGACGACGGGTGGCGCCCCGCCGGAGAGACAGGGCGGGTATACCCCCTGGCCCCTCCCGGCCGCTACACGGTGCGCCTCACCGTGGGGGACACCGAGCTCCACCAGCCCCTGGACGTGCTGAAGGACCCCGGCTCGACCGGAACCGAGGGGGACATCCGGGCCCAGCACCAGGTGATCCTCCAGCTCCGGGAGGAGGCCGACGCCGTGGTGGCCCTCATCGACGAGGCGGAGGTGATCCGGGCCCAGCTCACCAGCCTCGGAGAACGGCTCCGGGGAAGGGAGGGGATGGGGGAGGTACGGGAGGCCTCCGAGGCCCTGGACCGGGCCCTCGTGGAGCTGGAGATGGGCCTTACGGACCTGCGCCTCTCCGGAGGGACCGCGGGCCAGGACCAGCTGCGCTGGCCCCGGCAGCTCTATGCCAAGATCACCAGCCTGGCGGGGTACATCGGGGGATCGGATTTTCCTCCCACCGACCAGCACCTGGAGGTGCACCGGCGCCTGCAGGGGCTCCTGGCGGAGGCCCAGGAACGGATGGCCCGCATCCGGGCCGGGAATCTGGCCGCCCTGAACCGCCTCCTGGCGGAGAAGGGGATTCCGCACGTGGGGGGGGAGGCGCGGTGAGACCCGGCCCATCCCCTCGTCGCGCGCAGGCCCACGTCGATCCGCAAACGGGACCATCATGAAGACCCGCCACCGCTGGCCCACCCTCCTCCTGGGCTCCGCCCTCCTCCTGGATCCGGCTTCCCTGGAGGGCCAGGGCACGGCCCCCCCTGTCGGGCCTCCCGCCCTCCAGGACCTCAGGTCCGTCCTGGACACCGGGGCCGTGATCCAGGACCGGAACGGCGACGGGGTGGTGGATTTCCTGGAGGTGCGGATCCTCCTGGGAATCCACCCTTCGGCCGAGGAGGTGGCGGCCGCCGCCAACCTGGCCGCCCGCCTGGGCTACGAAACCTCCGCCACCAACCTGGGGTTGGCCGGGAGGGCCGGAACCCGGGAGGTGCACCGCGCCCCGGTGATCCTGGTGGGGGCGGGGGCGATGGAGGCCGCCGGTGTGGAGGGAGGCTCCGCCGCCCTTCTGGAAGGGCTGGCGCCGGGGCAGGGGGTGGTCGCCTTCCTGCCTCCCGGAGGTGGGTTCGCGGCCGGGGCGCTGGCCCTGGCGGGGTACGATGCCACCGGTCTTCTGGCGGTTTCGGCGTACCTCTCCGGGCGCTATCCCGCGGTCTGGGCGCCGGACGGGATCGTCTGGCGGGAGGTGGCGGAGAAGGTGGAGGCTTTCGCCGCCGAGCGGGAGCTGGGGGAGGGGAAGGGTTCCCTGGACCGGATCGTGGTGGACGGCTCCCGCCCCGGGGTGGCCCGGGCTCGGTGGACGCTGGAGGTGCCTGGCGTCGATGCGCTGGAGGGTGCCGCCGCCGCCTTCCAGTCGCCGGACACGGCGGCGGCGCTGGAGTTCCAGGGCCTGTACCGCCTGGACGTCCGCATCGTGAGCCCGGACGGGACCCGGACCCTTCCCCTGCGTCCCGCCAAGCCGTGGGAGATACGCGACGATGCCCCCTTCCGGCCGGGCGGCGACGCACCCTTCTCCCTCCCGGCGCTGTACCAGGTGGGGGGACTCTTCCGGGACACCAACCGGGACCTCGTGCCCGACGAGACCGCCGCCTATCTCTCGCTGGGGGGTGCCGCCGCCCCGGCCTCCGTTGTGGACCTGGCCACCCGCATCGGGTTGGAGACGGCGGGGATCCGCCTCCCCCTGGCGAAGGTGGACGGGGAGGAGGACGATCCCACCGCCGCCGGCCTCCCCGTGCTGGTGGGGGTCGACCACTACCAGATCCGGCGTCTCCAGGAGGAGGGGAAGCTCCCTGGAGTGGAGGGGGGCCCCGGGGTGGGGTTCGTCCGCTTCGTGGAGAAGGCCTTCGGCGATAAACACGCCATCGCCGTGGGGGGAGGGGACGAGGCGGGCCTCCAGGCCGCCACCGACTGGCTGGCCCGGCGGGCGCCCTACCTCTGGACGTACGGGAAGGGGGAGTACCGCCTGGCCGACGCCGAGACGGAGCTCCGCCGCTTCCTCCAGGCCCAACGGGGACCCGGGCAGGTGGCCCTGGCCCTGACCAAGCTGGGGATGTGGGTGGACCGCCTGGCCGAGGATCCCCCCACCCGGGTGGAGGTGGAGTTGGCGGCCCTGGAGGCACCGGAGGGAGTGGACAGGGTGGCGGAGGCCATCGTCCGGGAGCGCTTTCCCGACGCCGCGGTGTCGGTCCGCACCTGGCCCACGGGCTTCGGCGTGGGGGACACCGTGTTCGTGCAGGAGTGGGAGATCCCCTGGGAGGTGGAGGAGGTCCGGCAGCTCCTGGCCACCCAGGCCTACCCGGGCCTCCGCGCCGGGGCCCCCGCCCACGTGGAGATCCGGGTGAGCGAGCCCCCCGAGATCCGGACCGCCCTGGAGGCGGAGATCCGGAAGGAGATGGCCGCTCGGGGAGTCACGGACGCCACCGTCCAGGTCCTCAGCGCCTACAAGCAGGGGTATTCCTGGATCACCGACGTCCTCCTCCCCCGCCTGAGGGAGCTTCCGGTGGCCTCCGTCGCCCTCACCTACCACACCCTGGAGGAGTCGGAGGAGGTGCGGTGGCAGACCATCGCCGCCGAGACCCGCTGGCTCCAGGAGGTCTATCCCTTCGACGCGGTGCTGGCCCGGGAGCTGGGGATCTCCGATTCGGTGATCACCTTCCACCCTACCCGGCGGAAGGATCCCATCTACACCTTCGAGGCCAGGGACGCCGCGGGAACCGTGATCCTGAAGGAGTCCTTCGATCCCCGCTACGTGGTCCGTCCCTTCTTCGATCTCTTCCCCGAGTATGAGCAGGTGCGGGTGACCACCGGATGGCTCACGGTGGTCTCCGCCGGGGACACCCTGGTGGACCGGCGCATCGTCACCGACCCCGAGCGCTTCTGGGACCGGCTCCAGACCGAGGGCTACCAGGGGGTCATCGACTACCTCATGGACTCCCAGGACGGCGACCCATCCGGGAGCCATGCCCCCTTCTTCGACGAGTTCCGGGTGGACCTGCGCCTGAGCGAGCCCAACTACCGGATCGGCGTGGATGAGGAGACCATCAGCGCCCTGGAAGCCCTCCACGAGGACATCTACTTCGAGACGCACACCCTTTTCACCCTCCTCGGGGGGCGCTACCAGACCACCCTCTCCAACCCCGGACGGGTGCTTCCCTTCGTGGATCCCACCGGCGCGGGCCGGCCGGGGCGGGCCCGCCTCTCCCTTACCGGGAAGGAGCGGGGAAGACCCGAGCTTGTGGTGCGCACCTGGGGTCCGGGGAGCGCCGAGCCCGGCCTGAAGAAGTACGATCTCGCACCCCTCCCGGTGAAGGCCCCGGGGCTCGTGGGGGCCATGGTCGCGGCCGGGGAGGATGGGGTCCGCCGCCTCCAGTGGATGGTCACCGTCTCCGACTCCCTCGATCGCTACCAGGACTTCAAGGCCCGGAGCAGCGAGGGGAGCATCGACCGGCAGTTCCTGAGCGTGGAGCTCCTGGAGGGGATGGTGGGGTCGATCCGTCGTCTCCACGGCGCCGGGATCATGGAGGACGCCCTGGCCTGGGACCGGGTGGGGGAGGTGGCCCTGGACCTCCGCCTGGAGAAGGACAGCACCTACCAGCGCACGGTGACCCTTCCCCGGAGCCGCCATCCCCGGTCCACCGAGAACCCCCGGCTGGCCGCGGAGGGATGGACATGGAGCGGGGAGCGCATCGTCCAGTGGGACACGCCCATCCCCCCCAGCGAGCACGACACCCTCCTGGCTCGCCTGGCCACCTTCCCCGAGGTGACGGTTTACTACCTCACCGACTCCTACCTGGGGCACCGGGTGTGGGCGGCCGACTTCCTTCCGCCCCACGAAGCCCGTTACCTCTCCCAGGCCAAGCTCAACGCCCTGCGGCCGACGCTCTTCGTGAGCGGCCGGGAGCACGCCAACGAGGTCTCCAGCACCAGCCACATCCTCAGGCTGGGCGAGCTCCTGGTGACGGACTCCACCTGGCGAGCCCTCCTGGACCGGGTGAACGTGGTCCTCCACCCCATGACGAACCCCGACGGCGCGCTCCTGGCCTGGGAGCGCCAGCTCGTGAACCCGGACCACATGCTCCACGCCGGGCGCCCCGGGGCTCTGGGGATGGACGCCACCAGCGGAGGCTCCGAAGACCCCATCTACCCGGAGGCTCTCGCCCGGCCCATGCTCCGGGAAAGTTGGCTTCCGGACATCTACCTGAACCCCCACGGCTACCCCAGCCACGAGTGGGTCCAATACTTTGCCGGGTACAGCGCCTGGGCTCGGGGGAGGAGGGTGGGCCCCCGTACCTGGTGGGTGCCCCGCGGGTGGTTCATCCCGGGGTTCTCCTGGGTGGAGGACAAGGAGAACCCGAGCTACCAGACAGCCCAGTTCGCGATCCTGGATTCCATGGCGGCTGCCATGACCGGGGACCCCGGGATCCTGGCGCTGAACTCCCGGCTCTATGCCCGCTACAAGAAATACGGGATCCAGGAGCGGGAGGGCTTCACCGAGTACTTCCACAACGGGATGGTGGTGAGCCAGAGCCTCCAGGGGCAGGAGAGCATCGGGACCGGTGTGAACAGCCCCAGGATCACCTACTTCTCCGTCACCAGCGAGGCTCCCGACGAGACGGCCCGGGGGGAGTACCTGCGCCTCATGGGGGAGATGGGGCTGGCCCACATCGGGGCGGCGCTTCGCTACCTGGCCGGCGGGGAGTCCAGGGTGGAGCGGGAGGTGGAGGCCTTCGACCAGGCCGTGACCCGGAAGGTGTTCCGGGTGAAGCCGGTGCTGCCGAAGCAGGAGGAGGGGAAGGAGGGATAGAGGATACCCGCTCCTCCAGGCGCTTCTTGGAGGTATCCGGATGCGTCCCGTGCCGGGGGCCGGGAGCCCTGCCACGACGCGGCGCGCCTTGCGGTCGCGTTCCACCGTACCTTCTTCCCCTTGCTTGCCCTCCGCGTGCTTCCGCCCTACTCTGCCTGGGCACCCATCGTCCCGGGAGGGCCCCTGGAAGCCCTATCCCGATTCCTGGATCGAACCTTGGCGTCGAGGGAGAGATACCATGAGCAAGAGGACCGCTGCCGATTTCGTAGCGATGGCTTCCGAGAACGAGGCTCTCAAGGAGAAGGTCCGGTCGAAGGGAGGGAGCTATTCCGAGGAGCGGTTCGCCCAGGCGGTGGCCGTCGGAAGGGAGGAGGGCTTCGATTTCACC
>JBFYZD010000150.1:0-13438 GCA_041309685.1 Gemmatimonadales bacterium
CGCCAACTCCAGACAGTCGTGATCGGTGATGGCGATGCGGCCCACCCCCCTCTCCCGGGCACGGGCCAGGACGGCCTCCGGATCCGAGAGGCAATCCCACGAGGCGCGGGTGTGGAGGTGGAGATCCAGGCGGAGGATGCCAGGAGCGCCCTTCGTCGCCCCGGCCGCCCCGCCACCGGCGGATCCGCTCATCACCGACCCTCCCCTTTTCGGGCCCTGGAGCGGAGAAGATCCAGGAGAGCCAGGGCCCGCGCCTCGAGATCCTCCAGGGTTCCCCCATTATGGAGGACGAAGTGGGCCCTGTCCCTCTTCTCGGAGGCCGGCATCTGGGCAGCCATGATCCTCCTGGCCTCCCCTTCCTCCAGTCCCCGATCCTCCCGGAGCCGCCGGAGGCGCTCCCCCTCCGGGGCCTCCACCAGGACCACCACCTCGTATTCCCCTTCCAGCCCCCCTTCGAAGAGGAGGGGGATCTCCGCTACCACGAGCAGATGGGTGCCCCCTTCCATCCGCTTCACCCATCGTTCACGGAGGGCCCGGATCCGGGGATGGAGGAGAGCCTCCAGGAGCCTGCGCTCCTCCGGATCCCGGAACACCCTGTTCCGGAGGCCGTCCCGGTCCAGCGACCCGTCCGGCCGGCGGACTTCCGGGCCAAACGCCTCCACCACCCGGGCCAGCCCTTCGGTGCCGGGAGCCACCACCTCCCTGGCCAGATCGTCGGCCCTCAGGACCGGCACTCCCTCCCGGACCCAGACGCCGGCCACCGTGGACTTCCCGGAAGCCACGTTCCCCGTGAGAGCTACGGTCATCATGGCGCACCCCCCTCCGGCTCCGGCGGCGCCAAACGCCTCTTCCTCCTCCTGGACAGGAACCAGACCGCCAGGGCGGCCGCGCCCAGTAGAAGGGTACCCCCGGTCCCCACCCACTGGACCGCCCTCCGCCAGCTCTCCCCGGCCAGCGTGCCGATGGCCGTGTACATGGCCACATACCCCACCACCCCCAGGAGGTCGTAGGCCAAGAACCGGAGAACGGTGAGGGGGCTCATCCCGGCCATGGAGGGCATGAGCGTCCGCACGAAGGAGATCAGCCGCGCACCCGTCACGGCATAGATGGGGTGACGCTGAAAGAGGCGGGTGGTACGGGGCTCGTAGCGCCGGGCCATGCGGGTCAGGAACCCGCGGCCCTCCGCCAGGCGGCCGCCGAACCGGCGGCCTACCCAGAACCCGGTGAGGTCACCGGCCAGGGCCCCCACCCCCGCCGCCCCCACCACGGCCTCGAGGGGAAAGTACCCCTGGGTGGAGAGGAAGGCGGCCATGGCCGTGGCCACTCCCGCCGGCACCACCAGCCCCGTGATGAAGGAGGTCTCGGCCCAGGTCATGGCCACGAGCAGCCAGGGTCCCAGGCTGGGGAGGAGCTGCTGCAGGAGGGCGTCGGAGCCGGACACGGGGTGGGGGAGGAGGGGGGGGCCGGGAGCGCCGGAAGGCGACGAACGATTCCCTCGGCCGGAAGCAGGCGAGGGATGGGGAACGCTGCGGAACCCGGCCCCTCCCTCAGTGCCGCCGGCGCTGCTGGATGGGGGCAGACAGGAGGATGTCGTCGGAGGTCGCGACGAGGGTGTCCGGGCCCGCGGAGATGACCCCGACCGAATCGGGCCACTGCTTCAGGGTGTAGGGATTCCCCCAGGCGTCCAGGCTGCTCCCGCCCTGAAAGCGCCGGGCCAGCCACTGGTCGAACTCCTCACCCTCCTCCGGGAGAAGCTCGCCCTGCCGGTTGAGGCTCTGGAGCTCCCGGGCGATCCGGTCCATCTCCCCCCGGGTCTGCCAGGTGAACGCGGGATTGAGCGCCGGGGCCATGAAGTCCATGACGACCGCCCGGCTCCTGGGGAAGGACATTGCCGCCCCGAGCCCGAGAGCCAGGACAAGAATCACCTTGAACAATAGAGCGCTCTCCTATCCCTGGGTTTCCAGCCCGCTACCCCGACCTGCCCGATTTCTCAGGATTTCCCTTGAAATGTAGATGCGCCGTACCCGGGGGACAACGCTTGCGCCTCCCCTTCCCCGCCCCCAGACTGCCAGACACCGCTCCCCGGGACCCAGCCCCCGGGAGCCCTTTTCACCTCTTGGGAAACCAGGGCCCGGTGCGGCCCGGAGCTGAGGAGACCCGTGGCGACGCTATCCGATCTCTCCCTGAAAGACCGGCTCTGGTACCACCAGTACCGGTTCCGGCCCGTGGAGCCCCTTCCCTGGCAGGCCTCCGGACCACCCCCACCCCGGGCCAGGGTGGCGGTGGTCACCACGGCGGGAGTGCACCTTCCCTCCGACCCCCCCTTCGAGAAGGTGAAGGGTGGGGACTTCTCCTTCCGCTACATCCCCGCGGACACTCCGCCGGGGAGCCTGGTCTGCACCCACCCCAGCGGCGCCTGGGATCGAAGCGGCGTCACGACGGACATGAACGTCGCCCTCCCCCTGCACCGGCTCAGGGAGATGAGGGAGGGGGGAGAGATCGGGGAGGTGGCCCCCCGGCACGCCTCCTTCCAGGGGTCCATCACCGCGCCCATGAGGCTCCTGCGCCAGACCGCCCCGGAGGTGGCCCAGGGGCTCGCCGACGACGGGGTGGACGTGGTGATCCTCACCCCTGTCTGACCCACCTGCCATCAGTCCGTGGGACTGATCGCCGGTGCCATCGAGGAGAGAGGCATCCGCACCGTGTGCCTCTCCACCTTCGAGCCCATCATGGAGAGGGTCCGCCCCCCCCGGTGGCTCTCCCTACCCTTCCCAATGGGTTTTCCGCTGGGCCTGCCTCATGAGGCGGGTACCCAGAGGAGGATCCTGCGCCAGGCTCTGAGGATGGTGGAGGCTCCGGGGCCTGGACCCGTTCGCGTCGCCTTCGAGCCGGAAAGGGACCCGTCATGAGAGCTTTCCTCTTTCCTGATGGCACCGGGGTCAGGGTCGGGCGGGGGAGATTCCCCATGGACCCGGACCTCCTTGGAAGAAGGGGAGTAGTGGTGGAAGTGAACGACTACCGCCCTGGTCGTTACGGCGTGGTCCTGGATGGGGAGGACGCGGTCCGGGACTTCAACGAGGACGAGCTGGAGGCCATCCGGGGAGGCTGAGTTGCTTTCGCGGTCCGGGCCCGGCGGCCTCCTTCCCCCATACCCGGAGCGCCCGTGCCCAACCGCCTGGCCCAGGAAACCAGCCCCTACCTCCTCCAGCACGCCCACAACCCGGTGGATTGGTATCCCTGGGGGGAGGAAGCCCTTTCCAGAGCCCGCACCCAGGACAGGCCCATCCTCCTCTCCGTCGGGTACTCGGCCTGCCACTGGTGCCACGTGATGGAGCGGGAGTCCTTCGAGGACGCGCCGACGGCGGCGCTGATGAATCGGGTCTTCGTGAACATCAAGGTGGACCGGGAGGAACGTCCCGACCTGGACTCCATCTACATGCGGGGGGTCCAGGCCCTCACAGGAGGGGGCGGATGGCCCCTCACGGCCTTCCTCACCCCCGACGGGCGCCTCTTTTTCGGCGGGACGTACTTTCCCCCGGTACCCCGGCATGGAATGCCCTCCTTCCGCCAGCTCCTGGCGGCGGTGGAGGACGCCTGGGTGAACCGGCGGAACGAGGTGGAGAGCGGGTCGAGGCGGATCCTGGACGCTCTTCGGGGGACGGGGCGGATACGGGGAGACGGGGGCGCCGGCGCCCGGGGGGCTCCCGGCCCCGGCACCCTGGAGGGAGCGTTCCGCCACCTGGCCCGGAGCTTCGATTCGTCCATGGGAGGATTCGGCGCCCCCCCCAAGTTCCCCCAACCCATGAATCTCGAGCTCCTCCTCAGGGATTTCCGCCGAACGGGCAGGACTGAGGCCTTGACCATGGCGCTCACCACTCTTCGGGCCATGGCCCGGGGGGGGATCCGGGACCACCTGGGGGGGGGATTCCACCGCTACTCCGTGGACGCCCGCTGGCTCGTTCCCCACTTCGAGAAGATGCTCTACGACAACGGACTCCTGGCCCGGGTCTACCTCCAGGCCTTCCAGCTCACCGGGGATCCGGAGATGAGGGAGGCGGCCACCTCCACCCTGGATTACATCCTCGAAGACCTCACCTCTGCGGAAGGGGGGTTCCATTCGGCCCGGGACGCCGACTCCCAGGGGGAGGAGGGGCTCTTCTACCTCTGGACGGCGGAGGAGGTGGACCGTGTCCTGGGCGAGAGGGAGGGAGCCTTGTTCCGGCGGACCTACGACGTGAGCGAGGGCGGGAACTTCGAGGGCCGTAACATCCTTCACCTTCCCCATGCCCCCCGGGCCGTGGCCCGGTCGGAGGGGATGGCGGAGGAGGAGCTCCTGGCCCGCCTCGCCCGGTCCCGGCAGACCCTCAAGGAGGAGCGGAGCCGCCGGGAGCCTCCCTTCAGGGACGAGAAGATCCTGGTTTCCTGGAACAGCTTCGTGCTGCGGGCCCTGGCGGACGCCGGGGCAGCGCTGGGGAGGGCGGACTATCTGTCGGCGGCCCGGACCAACGCCGGGTTCCTTCTGGGATCGCTCCGGAGGGGGGACCGGCTCCTTCGAAGCTGGAAGGGGGGTCCGGGCCGGGTGCAGGCCTTCCTGGAGGACTACGCCGGGCTCGGAAACGCGTTGCTGAGCCTGTACGAGGCCACCCTGGAGCCCCGCTGGCTGGAGGAAGCCCGCAGGCTGGCGGACCAGGTGACGGAGCTGTTCTGGGAGGAGGGGGAGGGCCGGTTCTACGACTCCCCGGTGGACGGAGAGGCTCTGGTGGTCCGGCCCCGGGACATCATGGACAACGCGGTCCCCTCGGGGAACTCCCTGGCCGTGGAGCTCCTCCTCCGGACCGCCCACCTCTTCGGGTCCCCCCGGGACGGGGAGGTGGCGGCCAGGGTCCTGGAGGTGGAAGCGGGGGCCATGGAAGCCGCCCCGTCCGCCTTCGGGAACCTCCTCTCGGCGCTGGACCGGCAGGGGGCTCCGCCCCTGGAGGTGGTGCTCCTGGGGGAAGTCGGAAGCCCGGACCTGGAGGCGCTGCTTCGGGAGGCCGCCCGCCCCTTCCTTCCGAACCGGGTGGTGGCGGGTGGAGCGCCGGGAGGGCTGCCCCCCCTTCCCCTCCTGGAGGGCAGGACCGCCCGGGAGGGACGGGCCACGGCCTACGTGTGCCGGAACATGACCTGCTCGGCGCCGGTTCTCGCCGCGGAAGATCTACGGGAGGAGCTGGAGCGGGGGTAGCGCCGGGGTTTGTGCCCGGCCCGGGGGAGCACCCCGGCGCAGCGGGGGTGGCCCCCGGTACCAAGTCGGCTATCTTTTTTCCGTTCTCCGATTCTCCGGAAGCCGTCAAGCCTCGATCACCCAGGAACCAGGAGCCGACCTTGGGTGCTGGACCCCCCCCTCACGTTCTCCCCACAGGGGAGCTGCTGCGGTTCTACCGGACCATGGTCACGGCCCGGCGGATCGACGACCGGGAGATCAGCCTGAAACGGCAGAACAAGATCTTCTTCCAGATCTCGGGGGCCGGGCATGAGTGCGTTCAGGTGGCCCTGGCGGCCCACCTCCGGCCCGGCTACGACTGGTTCTACCCCTATTACCGGGATCGGGCCCTGGCCCTGGCCCTGGGAATGACACCCCTGGATCAGCTCCTCCAGGCCGTGGGGGCCGCCGATTGCCCCCAGACCGGGGGACGGCAGATGCCCGGGCACCCCACCAGCGTGCCCATCCAGATCACCAGCACCTCCTCCCCCACCGGGACCCAGTTCCTCCAGGCGGTGGGCACCGCCGAGGCCGGCCACCGGGCCACCCTCCAGGCGGGGTTGAGGGCCCGGGTCAGGAACTTCCAGGAGGACGAGGTGGTGGTGGCGTGCTCCGGAGACGGGACCACCTCCCAGGGAGAGTTCTGGGAAGCCCTCAACACTGCCTGCAACCTGAAGCTCCCGGTGGTCTTCCTCATCGAGGACAACGGCTATGCCATCTCCGTCCCGGTGGAGGTCCAGACCCCGGGGGGGAGCATCTCCCAGCTGGTGTCAGGGTTCCCGAACCTCCTGGTGAAGGAGTGTGACGGGACCGACCTGGCGGACAGCTTCGCCTCCGGGGCGGAAGTGGTGGCCTACTGCCGCGCCCGGAAGGGCCCGGCGCTCCTCCACGCCCACACGGTCCGCCCCTATTCCCACTCCATGTCCGACGACGAGCGCATGTACCGGACGGAGGCGGAGCTGGCGGAGCAGCTGACCAGGGACCCCCTCACCCGGGCGCGGGCGCTGATCCTGGAGCTGGGAGGCGCCACGGCGGAGGAACTGGACCGGATGGAAGCGGAGGTGGAAGCCGAGGTGGCGGCGGCGGCGGACCGGGCGGTCCAGCACCCCCAGCCCGCCCCCGAGACGGCCCTCCGGTACCTGTACTCCGAGGAGGTGGACCCCACCGGCCCCGACTTCGACACGGAAGACGCCCCGGCCTACGCGCCGGACGCCCCTCTCCTCACCATGGTGGACCTCCTGAACGCCTCCCTCAGGGACGAGATGGAGCGGAATCCGGCCATCGTGGTCTTCGGCGAGGACGTAGCCGACGCCTCCCGGGAGGAAGCGCTGAGGGAGGTGAAGGGGAAGGGCGGGGTCTTCAAGGTGACCCACGGGCTCCAGCAGCGTTTCGGGAGCGTGCGCGTGTTCAACTCCCCGCTGGCGGAGGCCAACATCATCGGCCGGGCCGTCGGGATGGCCGTCCGTGGCCTCAAGCCCGTGGTGGAGATCCAGTTCTTCGACTACATCTGGCCGGCGTTCATGCAGCTCAGGGACGAGCTGGCCATGATGCGCTACCGCTCCAACAACAACTACACCGCGCCCGTGGTGGTACGGGTGACGTACGGTGGGTATCTGAAGGGGGGCGGCCCCTACCACTCCCAGACCGGGGAGACCCTCTTCCTGCACACGCCCGGGCTGCGGGTGGTGCTCCCCTCCACGGCCGAGGACGCCAACGGCCTCCTCAGGACCGCCATCCGTTGCGACGATCCGGTGATCTTCCTGGAGCACAAGCACCTGTACCGGCAGGTCTACAACAAGGGCCGCAACCCGGGGCCCGACTTCATGATCCCCTTCGGCAAGGCGAAGGTGGTGCGGGAAGGCGGGGACCTGACGGTGGTGACGGCCGGCGCCCTGATGAAGCGCTCCCTGGACGCCGCCCGGCTGGCCGCGGAAGAGCACGGGGTGGAGGTGGAGGTCCTCGACCTGAGGACGCTCTCCCCCCTGGACATGGAGGCCATCGCCCGCTCGGTGAAGAAGACCAACAAGGTCCTCATCGCCCACGAGGACTCGCTGTCCTGGGGGCTGGGCTCTGAGATCGCGGCCCGCATCGCCGACGAGCTCTTCCCCTGGCTGGACGGGCCGGTGCGGCGGGTGGCGTCGCTCGACACCTGGGTGGCGTACGCGCCCCAACTGGAGGACGCCATCCTCCCCCAGACCCAGGACGTGCTGAAGGGGATCCTGGAGTTGGCGGCGTACTAGGTTCCAGGCGGAGGAGGTCCCGGAGGGGCCCGCCTCCACCCCGGGATGGAGGCCAGGGCGGGGGGCCTTCAGTACCGCGGCAGGCCGGGATCCACCTCGTCGGCCCAGGCCAGGTAGCCCCCCTTGAGGTTCGCCACCTCGGTGAACCCGGAGGCCCGGAGCCGTTCTACAATGAGGGCGCTCCGGACCCCCACCTGGCAGTAGACCACCAGGGGGCGGCCCCTGGGGAGCTCTTCCGTGCGGTTCTCCACCTCCCCGTAGGGGATGAGGACCGCGCCCGAGGTGGCCAGGTTTCCGATCTCCCACTCCCAGCGTTCCCGAACGTCCACCAGGAGGGGGGGAGCATCGGAGCCCAGTGCCGCTGCCACCTGTCTGGGGGAGACCTGCGGAATCGGCTCCCGGGGAGGCGCGGCCTCCAGGGGTTCCACCCCGCAGAAGCGGTCGGGGTCCACCAGTTCCTTCCGGGTCGGCCCGTCCCCGCAGACCGGGCACTGGGGGTTTCGCTTCAACCCCACCTCCCGGAAGGAGAGCTCCAGGGCATTGAAGATCAGGAGACGCCCGGCCAGGGATTCCCCCACTCCCAGGATGAGCTTCAGGGCCTCGGCGGCCTGGAGGGAGCCGATGATCCCGGGCACCGCCCCCAGGACCCCGGCCTCGGCGCAGGTGGGGGCCAGGCCCGGAGGGGGCGGTTCCCGGAAGAGGCAGCGGTAGCAGGGCCCACCGAGCGTCCCGAAGACCGACACCTGCCCCTCCCACCGGTCCACCGCCCCGTAGACGTAGGGCTTTCCCTGGAGCACGCAGGCGTCGTTCACCAGGTAGCGGGTGGGGAAGTTGTCGCTCCCGTCCACCACCAGGTCGTAGCCGCCCAGGAGCTCAAGGGCGTTGGCGGCGGTGAGGCGAAGGGGATGGGGAATCACCCTTACGTTGGGGTTGAGCTCCCAGAGGCGGTCCCGGGCCGAATCCACCTTCCTCTGGCCCAGGTGGGAGACCCCGTGAAGCACCTGCCGCTGGAGGTTGGAGAGGTCCACCAGGTCGTCGTCGGCGATCCCCAGGGTGCCGACCCCGGCGGCCGCCAGGTAGAGGGCGGCCGGGGAGCCCAGCCCCCCCGCCCCCACCAGGAGGACCCGGGCCTCCTTCAGCTTCCGCTGCCCCTGCGGGCCCACCTCCGGCAGGACCAGGTGCCGGGCGTAGCGAATGAGGTCTTCGCGCTGGAAGCCGGCGTAGTCCGAGGCCTCTCCGGACCGGCCCCCATCGTTGACCGCGCTGGAATCGCTCATGGAACTCCGGTGCAGGAAGTGCCCTGAAGGGTACCCGGAGCGCCTGGCCGGGGTCCGGGAACCGGTCCCGGAGAGCGGCTGGTGGCCAACGAGGGGTCCGTGGTCCTCCGCCCCGTGGCCGAGGATGGAGCCTCGGTCGCACCCCTGATCCTCGGGGACGGCGGCCGGGGCCCTCCTCCCCTACCCTACCCTTCCCCGCTGTCCGCCGGGAGGGCCACCCTCCCCCCCTGGGCCGTGACCAGAAAGGCCTCGGCCATGTCCCGGAGCCTCAGGACCTGCTCTTGGGTTCCGCTCGGCCACCGGGAGGCGGCGTCGCCCAGCTGGATCGCCGTGGCGTAGAAGTACCAGGGGATGTTCAGGGTGGACCGGTCCGTCCAGACCTCCCGGTCCAGGAGCCCCCGGTAGGAGTAGACCTCCTCCATAAGGCGGAGGGAGCGGGGGACGTCGTACCAGTCCGCTCCCAACCCCTCGGCGGTCCTCACCAGACCGGGGTCCTGCGCGGCGTTCAGGTCACGAGGGACCAACCGGGCCGCCAGCCCCTGTCTCACCGCCCAGGGCTCCAGCCCGAGCCCCCCCAGGATTCCGGAGGGGGTGGCGAAATAGATGGGGCGCTCCCTGATGGCGTCGAAGATCATGGCCAGGGTGAGCTGGTCCCCTCGGTCCAGGTAGGTTCCCGATGGGTACTGCACGGCGATCCCGCCCAAGGGGAGGGTCAGGTCGCCGGAGGTGCTCCCGCCGGCCACCTGGTCCATCTCCTCCGGTGCCAGACTGATGATGGGCCCCGCAGGGGGGCTTTCGGGAGCACCGTACACCCCGGCTCCCTGCTCCGGGAGGAAGGGGCGCTGCCTCCCCGGGCTGGTGAGCTCCTGGAGCTGCTTGGGATACCAGTCGGTGTAGAGATACTGCCCCACCACCACCGTCACGTCCTGCCGGACCCCCTCCACCTCCTGGAGATACCAGAGGGGGAAGGTGTCGTTGTCCCCGTTGGTGAAGATCACCCCATAGGGCTCCACGCTCATGAGGAGGTTGTAGGCCCAGTCCCGGGTGGCATAGTCTCCGGCCCGGGTCGCCCAGGCCCAGTTGAAGACCAGGGGGATCAGGACCACGGCCAGCACGGGCGCCGCCAGGAGCTGGCGCCTGGGACCCTGGAGGGCGTCGGCGACGCTCTGCCAGAGGGCGGTGAGCCCCAACCCCGCCAGCAGCCCCCATACCCCGAAGCTGGCGATGAAGAAGTAGTCCCGCTCCCTCACCTCGTGGAGGTCTCTGTCCTGGATGTGCGGGGCCAGGGAGTAGCCGTAACGGAAGTTGAGGTAGAAGACCAGGCCGACCGTGAGGGTCAGGACCAGCCCCGCCAGAAGATAGAAGGCCCCCCGGTCCCCCTTCCAGGCGACCCAGAGCCCCCAGATTCCCAGAATGAGGAAGAAGAGGGTGATGGGGGTGCGGCCTCCTCCCGGGAGGGGATCCGGATCGAAGCCTCGGGCCCACTGCCAGTCGAAGTACTGGTAGTAATTGAGGAGCTGCTGCCCGAGGGTGGCCTGCCGCTGGGTGAGCGGAGGCTTCTGGTACTGGTGGCGGGTGAGGACGAGGGCCAGGTTCTGGCATCCGGCCTTCCCGTTCGTGTAGACCGCCGCCACGGCCCCTCCCACGCTCTCACAGGTGGGATCGCCCTCGTTGATCACGGGCCTCTCGGCCGCCCGGATCGGCAGGAAGAAGTTGAAGGAGAGTCCCACCAGCAGGAGGGGGATTCCCCTGAGCCAGAGGTCCCTCTTCAGAAGGACGCCCGGCCCGACCAGGAGCACGAAGAGCGCCAGGGCCGGGAGGGGGAGCACCGACATGAGGTGGTTCGTGGAGCCCAGGGCCAGGAGGTAGACGGCCACCAGGAGGTAGCGGGTTCCGCTGGGCCGTTCCTTCAGGTCCCTCCACCTCAGGGCCATCCAGACCACGGCGGCCAGGATCGCGACGCTGATGGTGTAGACCTTCTCGTTCACCGTGGACTGGTTCCACACCGTGAAGGCCGTGGCGGAGAGCAGGACCGCGGCGGAGGCCCCGGCCAGGGGGATCCATCTCACCCCGGTCCGGAGGAACCCCCACAGGATCCGGTGGGCCGCCAGGAAGTAGAATCCGGCAGCCAGGGCGCTGGTGACGGCCGCCAGGAGATTGACCCGGACGGCCACCGCAAGGCCCAGGGGAGAGAGAAGGAGGCTCCAGGCCCGCCCCAGCACCACGAAGAGGGGGTTACCCGGGGGGTGGGGGATTCCCAGGATGTGGGCGGTGGCGATGTACTCGCTCGTATCCCACATGGCGGTGGAAGGGGAAAGGGTGAGGATGTAGAGGATCAGCACCCCCAATCCCGCCGCCAGCGCGCCCCGGTAGGGAGGTCGGTAGTCGGTCATGCCGAAAGAAACCCTCTTCGCCGCACCTCGTCCAGATGGGCCACCACCCGGTCCACCTCCGAGGGCTGATTGTAGACGTGCGTGGACAGGCGCATCCAGCCGTAACCGTACTCTCCGATGACCCGTGTGCGGATGTTGGCCACCCGCCCCAGGTGGGCCTGAAGCTCCAGGGAGTCCACCCCCGGGATCTTGAACGAGACCATGCCCGTGGCCAGATCCTCCCCCTCCGGGGTGGCGATCTCCACCCCCGGCAGGGCCCGGAGCGCCCGGTCCAGGAGCCCCCTGAGGTACCGGATCCGGGCCTCCACCCGCTCCATCCCCAGGGCATGGAGGAACTCCACCGCCGCCAGGAGCCCCGCCATCCGGGTCTCGTCGAAGGTACCCAGATGGTTCAGCCGCTGGGCCCCCAGCTCCATGTCGTCCCAGCCGCCGGAGGCCAGGGTGGGCCAGAGGCGGGTCCGCCACTCCGCCCCCAGGTACAGGAGCCCGGTGCCCTGGGGGGCCAGGACCCACTTGTGGGGGGAGGAGGCGTAGAAGTCGGGGCGCCAGGACGCAAGGTTCACCGCCATCATCCCGGGGGGATGGGCGCCGTCCACCACGAACACGATCCCCCGCTCCCGGCAGAGATCGGCCACCTCCTCCACCGGGAGGCGCGTTCCCGTGGTGAAGGTCACATGGCTGAGGCTCAGGACCCGGGTCTCGGGTCCCAGGGCCTCCCCGACCGCTTCCAGGAGCTGGCTGGAGGAGGTGGCCGGAACGGGGAGGGAGAAGATGCGGAGGGGCGCACCGGATCGCCGGCTCACCATCTGCCAGGGGCAGAGGCCGCCGATGTGCTCGTGGTCGGTGGTGAGGATCTCGTCGCCTGGGCCCAGCTCCAGCCCGTTGGCGACGAAGCTCATGGCCTCCGTGGTATTCCGGGGGAAGACCAGGCCGTCGGGATCCGCCCCCAGGAAGCCTCCCACCGACCCCTTGAGATCGTCCCAGTTCACCCCCGGCGGATAGGTGGCGGCCACCCTTCGGGCGTGCTCCGCCACCGCGTCCACCACCACCGCCGGAGAGGGCCCCAGCGTCCCGTTGTTCAGGTAGATCCGGTCCGGGGGGATGAGGAATTGATCCTTCACGAAAGCCCAGAAGGCCTCGTCCTCCGGACTCCCGCCCGCCTCCAGCCGCCGGGAGAGGGCCCCCAGGGCTCCGGGCCAGACCAGGGCGGTGCCCCCCAGAAGCGTAAGGAAGGAACGGCGCCCCAGGGGCCCGGAAAGGGAGCCGGTCACTTCGGCACCACCGCCACGAAGCTGATCTCCACCAGCCCGTCGCTCAGGATCTGGCCGGCGGCGATGCACTCCCTCGCCGGCGGATCGGTGGGGAAATACTCCCCGTACACCTGGTTCATCCCGGCGTAGTGGGACACGTCGGAGAGGTAGACCGTCCCCTGGACCACATGGCCGAACTCCACGCCCAGCTCCTGGAAGAGGGCCCGGAAGCTCTCCATGATGTTCCGGGTCTCGGCCTCGATGCGCCCCTCCGCCATGGCCATCGTCTCCTCCGTGACGCCGAGCTTGCCGGAGAAGTAGTAGGTGTCCCCAGCCCGCACCGCCTGAGAGTAGGGCCGGTCCGGAAGCTGGGAGTGGAAGGCCTCCCGGGTCACCGGGGGAGCCTCCGGGGGAACAGGCGGCTGGCAGGCGGCCAGGAGGAGCGCGGGAAGGAGGGGCAGGACGCGGGGGATCACGGTTTCCTCCTGGTCATGGGGATCTCGATGGACGGGGGAGGAAGGAGCCTCTCCCCCCCGGGTCAGGGAAAGTAGTGGGTGGCGCGGGGAATTGAAAAACCGGTAGCTTCTCCGGATGACCTCGGGACTGGTTCGCGCTCTCCGATTCGCTCGGGGGTGGAAGGGGGTGGGCGACGGCCTCCAGGAGGAGGAGATGGAGGTGCGCCGTTCCGACGGCGTCGTTCCCGCCTCCCTCCTCCGTCCCGTCCGGGCTACCTCGGACCTCCCCGGATGGGTGGCGCTCCACGGAATCACCCGCCCGGGGCGCCACCACCCCACGCTGCTCCGCTTCGTCCGGGCCCTCGCCCGCTCCGGGGCCATGGTCCTGGTCCCGGAGATCCCGGAGTGGAGGGAGCTTCACCTGGCGCCGGAGGAAGCCCAGGATACCCTGCGGGCCTCCATCCGCTTCCTCTCCGGCGCCAGGGGGGTGGCGCGGGGGGGGGTGGGCGCCATCGGCTTCTCCTTCGGCGTGCCCAGGATCCTGGAGGCGGCGGCGGACCCCGCATGGGAGGGGAAGATCAGGG
>JBFYZD010000151.1:0-11932 GCA_041309685.1 Gemmatimonadales bacterium
CCATCCACCCAGAGATCGCTCAGGAGGGTCAGGGCGTCGGCCGCGGTGGTGGCATCCCCATCGGTGAGGGCGATCGCCGATGCCAGGACCTGGGCCACATCCCCTCGCCCCCCTTCCAGGATCCCCAGCGTCTCCAGGATCCCGTTGGCGTCGGTGAAGCCGGTGGCGCCGTCCACGTCCAGGCGGAAGAGCGTGTTTCCGTCCGCGTCCGTTTCCGACACCACGGCCGCCGTTACCAGGCTCCCGGCCACCCCCGCCGCCGTGTTGATGGCCTCGGCGACCTCTGTGAGCGACATGGTGGCCAGGTCGATGCTGACGCCGAAGGGGTTGGCCGAGCCCGCGGCGAAGGTCACGAGGGCGGTGGCGGGAGGATCGGAGAGCCCCATGAGGGTCGCCACGGCCTGGCTGGAGCTGGTGAGGCCATCGCTCATGGCCCCGTTGGAGGTCGCGCTCTTCACCTGGGTGGAGGCATCCAGGAGCCCGAGAGCCCGGAGAGCCCCTCCGGCCCCGTCCGCCAGGCTGATCCCCGATGCGCCGGAGCTCAGGCTGGTGAGAACCATCTGGTACTGACCCGACCCCCGGTACAGAACGGAAGCCACCACCCCGGAGGCGCCGGATCCGGTGTTGGCGCGGTTGAAGGCGCTGACAACGTCGTCCAGGGTGTCCGCGGCATCGATCTGTACGGCCACTCCGCCGACGCGGAACTCCCCTGTGATCCCGAGGGCGGAGGTCCGGGAGGCGAAAACGTCGCTGCCGAGCTTCTCGTTGGTGGCCAGCTGCAGAACCTGGGCCTGGAAGCTCCCGGAGGAGGCGCCCACTCCCGCGCTCACGGTGAGGGAGGCATCCGTCCCGGAGACGGAGGTGTTGAAGACCTGGAAGGCGGAGCCGTCGGCCAGGCCCGCGGCGGCGGTTTCCAGAGAGCTGACCTGGGAGCGGAAGGATTCCCAGGCTCCCTCCCGGGTCTGCGCTTCGGTGACCTGTTCCTGATAGAGCGTGATCGGCTTGGACTCCACCTGGATGATCTGATCGATCATGCTCTGCCAGTCGATTCCGCTGGCCAGGCCGCTGAAGCTGGCGATGGAGGCCATGTCCCACATCCCTTCTAATGGGGAGTCCCGGACCCGGGAAACGACCCCGGGCCCGGGCTCCTGTAGGTGCCGGGGGGGGCTGAGCCCCCCCCGGTCCATGTGGACGTTTCCGCCCGGTGACTACCCGCCAGCCTACCTGAGGAGAGACAGGACGGTCTGCGGGGTGGAGTTGGCCTGCGCCAGGACCGCGGTGCCGGCCTGCTGCAGGATCTGGTACTTGGTCATCTGTGTGACCTCGGAAGCCATGTCGACGTCACGGATCGTGGACTCGGCGGCGGCCGTGTTCTCGATGGTGGTCCGGACGTTCTGCAGGGCGTAGGTGATCCGGTTCTGGGCCGCACCGATGGAACCGATGGACGTGTTCAGGGCTGCGATGGCCGTGTCCAGCGCCCCGAGGGCCGTCTGGGCCAGAGCGGCGGTCGTGATCGTGCCACCGTTCACCCCGAGCGTCGTCGAGTCGATGTCGATGGCGTTCACGTTCACCAGGTCGTTCCCGGCGTAGGCGCCGGACGAGCTCACCATGAACCCGCCACCGCCCCCGGCCGCGACGGTCATGGTCCCGACATCGGCGTCGGCGGCCGTCGCGAACTGGTCGTCCAGGAGGAACGAGATCCCGAACTCCGAGAAGGTCATCGTGCCCCGCCCGTCGGCCTGGGTCACGGTCTGGGCAGCGGCGTCGGCGGTCCGGGTCAGCGTCCAGGTGCCGTCGTCGTTGTCGTGCAGGGTGTACACACCCGCCCCCGTGCCGTTCAGCGACGCGCTGTAGACGCCGTTGTCCCCGGACAGGATGGTGCTGCCGGCCGCGATGGCGGTTCCGAAGCCACCGGCCAGGAGCGTCTGCCCGTTGAAGGTGGTGGTGCTGACGATCCGGTCCAGCTCGCTCATCAGCTGCTGGTACTCGGCGTTCAACGCCGTCTTGGCGGCCCCGCCGTCGGCGCCGGAGCTGGCGGAGTTGGACTGGGTCGCGAGCTCCTTCATCCGCTCGAGGATCCCGGAGATCTGGGTGGTGGCTCCTTCCATCACCTGGAGCATGGAGTTGGCCTGCTCGGCGTTGTTGGATGCCTGGCGCAGGGAGCGCACGTCGGCCCGGAGCCGGTTGGCGATGCCGAGGCCGGCGGCGTCGTCGGAGGCGCGGTTGATCCGCAGGCCGGAGGAAAGCCGGCCGATGGCCTTCCCGAGGGCCTCGCCGCTCATGGTCAGCTGGCGGTGTGCGTTGAGGGCCGAAACGTTGGTGTTGATGCGCATGGGAGGATCTCCTTCCTTGGTTGTCTGAACGGAGCGTCCTTGCTCCTGGAGCTTCCTTGCTCCTATTCGCTGGTCGATCCCATTTCCGACCGCTGATGGGAAGTATCGGCGGGGGGTGGGAAACCTTTAGCGGGAGGTTTACCGTGGGTTCGCGGCTCCTGGGGGAAGGCCATCCCGCGCCCGGGAAGGGTCCTCTCGCGCACTGCTAAGGATCGGGGTGCGGGGGACCGATACTGTGTGGTGCCGGGGAGCCCGACGAGGAGGGCCCGAGAGGGGCCGGCTTCGATCCCGGAGGACACACAGCTTTGGGGGAACCGTGACGGAAGCTCTCAGGACCACCGATGTGGCGGAGCAGGAGGAGGCGGGGGTGGATGTGTTCGTGGCCCGCCAGCCCATCTTCTGGGCGGACCAACGGGTCATGGGCTATGAGCTCCTCTACCGTGGCAGCGCCCGAGCCACGGAGGCCGGGAACCGGCCCCTCGACACCATGTCCTCCTCCGTCCTGGTGAACGCCCTCCTCGCCATCGGCCTGAAGGACATCACCGGCGGCCATGTGGCCTTCATCAACCTTACCCGGGACCTCCTCCTGGACGCCATGGCCCAGCTCCTGGACCCCGCGGAGGTCATCATCGAGCTCCACGAGACCATCCAGCCCGACCCGGAGGTCCTGGAGGTATGCCGGGAGCTGGCGGAGAAGGGGTTCGCGCTGGCCCTGGACGATTTCGAGTACACCCCGGAGTTCGCCCCCCTCCTTCAGCTCTGCCGGGTCGTAAAGATCGACGTTCTGGGAAAGGGCAAGGAGGAGCTGGAGGAGGTCATCGGGAAGCTGGCTCCCTTCGAGGTCCAACTCCTGGCGGAGAAGGTGGAGACGGAAGAGGTGCACCGGATGTGCCTCGACCTCGGTTTCGCCCTCTTCCAGGGTTTCCATTACCTCCGGCCCGAGACCCTTACCCAGCGGGACCTCTCCACCGTATCCGTGGCCGTCGTCCGCCTCCTGAACCTCCTGGGGGACATGAACGTCACGGACCGCATGGTGGTGGAGGCCTTCCGCTCCGATCCCGGGCTCTCCTATAAGCTCCTCAGGATGGTGAATTCGGCCTCCCTCGGGGGGCGGGGCGTCACCTCCATCGACCACGCCCTGCGCCTCCTGGGGCGGGAGCCCCTGCACCGGTGGCTCTCCATGCTCCTGGTGGCCGATGCCCGGGACGGGACGGGCGTGAGGCACGAGCTCATCAAGTCCTCTCTCTTCCGGGGACGGCTCTGCGAGCTGGTGGGGGATCAGATCCGGGGTCCGAGCGTTCGGGGGCTGCCCCTGGCGGGGACCCTCTTCCTCCTGGGCCTTTTCTCCCGCATCGACGTCCTACTGAAGGTCCCCATGGAGGATCTCTTCAAGAAGATCGATCTTCCCGATGCCGTAAAGGACGCCCTTCTCTGGCGGGCGGGCACTGGCGGGACGATTCTGAAGGGTGTCGAGGCCTACGAGCAGGCCAACTGGGAGGAAGCGGAGGCGGAGCTGGCCCAGGTGAGTCTCGACCCCTCGGACCTGCCGAATCTCTACCTGGAATCCATCGCCTGGGCCAGCGACCGGATGAACCTCCACGACGATTGAGGGACCGGGCCTACGCCTGCAGGATCTGCCCGATCTCCCTCAGATCGAACGGTTTCTGGATGTGGGGCCGGCCCGATCCTTCGATATACTCTTCCGTGTCGGGTCCCTGGAAACCGCCGGTCATGAAGATCGTCCGGTCCCGCAGAGTCGGGGCTACGGAACCCAGGCGCTCGAAGAACTCCACGCCGGTGGTCCCCGGCATGTCGATGTCCACCATGATCCGGTCGAACTCCCGCACGGCCACCATGTCCAGGGCGACGCCGCCGTCCCCGGCCTCCGTCACCGCATGACCCTTCCGCTCCAGGTACCGGCGAAGCACGGTCCGGACCATCTCGTTGTCGTCCACCACCAGCACTTCGAGATGCCCGTCACCGTTGCGCTTCACCTCCACCGCCGGAGGAAGCCCGGCCAGAATGGGGGGAGCGGCCTTCCGCACGAGACGCTCTGCCGGGAAGACCACCGAGTACCGGGTCCAGAGCCGCGGGCGGCTCTCCAGGTGCAGGGCGCCGCCCGCCGCGTTGATCAGCCCCCTGGCCAGGCTCACTTCCGATCCCGTTGGCTCGTCGTCTTCCCCTGAGGCCAGGAGGGGCTCCAGGGAGAGCCTCTCCAGCACGGCCCAATCCTCGATCCCGGGCCCGTCATCGGAGACGGTGCACCAGACGCTTCCCCCCTCCTCCCAGGTGCGCAGGGTGATCGTTCCGCCCCGGGGAAGAAGGGATCTCCAGGAACGGCGGATGAGGGCCCAGAAAGCGGTCTCCAGCGCCCCTCGCTCTCCCCGGATCGGGGAGAGGTCGGACGCCAGGAAGGGGAGCACCAGAATCCGGTCGTCTCTCAGTTCGGGCTCCAGACGGCTCAAGAACCCCCTGAACATCCCCGATACGTCGATCCTCTCCTCCCGGGCCTCCCGCTCCGCGGCCGCCAACGCGCCACGGGCCAGGCTCATGGCCTCCTCCGCGGCCGGGTCGGGCACCGCGCCGGTATCTTCCTCCCCACCCCGGGCCGGTTGGGTCACCCGGAGAGCCAGCTCCAGGAGGAGCCCGCTTCCGTCGGTTCCCCCATCCCCATCCGACGCCCCGGGGTCACGGATCATCACCATGCGCCAGGATCCGCCGGCGCCGCCGGGAAGAGGGAGCCCAAGGGCACCCAGGGAAACGCTCTGGGTGCCGGCCACCCCGGAAAGGCTCCTGGTCTTCCAGAGCAGGTGCCCGGGTTGGGAGACCTCGGCGGAAGCCAGGGTCCTCCCCCCGGGGAGATTCCTCAGGAGCTGCCCCATCACCTCTCCCCTTCCCCAGGCGGGAAAGAGGCGGGAGGTCCCGTGGGAGAAGAGGACCCGGTCCTCGGCGTCCAGGACCACAAGGGCCCTGACCCCGCCGCCCAGGCCCCGGCTTCGAAGGGAGAGGACCTCACGGAGCACGGCGTTCCCTGCTTTCTGCGTCAGTGCCCTCAGGGAGGCCGACACCTGGCTCCAGGCCCTCTCCTCCAGCTCCCTGGCCAGGGGAACCCCTCTGGGCATGGGAGCCAAGCCCAGGATGATGTAGCCCAGGGCCGAGTCCTTCCCCAGGAGGGGAAAGAGGGCCAGGGCCCCGAGGTTCTCCGCCGCCATCGCGGCCAGAAGGCCCGGGGCCCACCGCGCCAGCCCCTCCCTTCGGAGAAGGTGGGCCCGGGGGCTTCGCCGCGCCCAGGAAAGGAGCTCCCGCCCGGGGGCATCGGAGAGGGCGCTGCACACCTCCAGCGCCAGGTCGCGGCGATGGAGGATCTCGACCTCCTCCCGCACCGGGGAGAACATGACCACGCAGACCCCCCGGGTGGCTCCGGGGGTGGAGAGGGCATCCGCCCCCAGGGTGAGGAGCTCCCGGAGCAGTCCGGGCGGGCTTCCGGGGCTCATGGCAGGATCCCTTTCGCCCTGGGGAGGTGGTCCTCCGGGAGACCCGGACCGGACAGGAGGCCTACCCCAAGGGAACGGAGCTCCTGCACCAGCGGCTCTTCCTGGAAGGGAAGGAGCACGGAGATCCTCCGGTTTCGGGGGTCCAGCGGGTCGTCGGGGTTCTTCAGCTCCCGCTCGGCGTAGCCGCGCACCTCAGCCACCCGATTCCCGTCCAGCCCCCCTTCCACGAGAACCCGGCGGGCGGCGTTGGCCCGGTCCACCGAGAGCTCCCAGTTGGAATAGCCGGATCGGCCAAAGGGGAGGGCATCGGTATGGCCCTCCACCACCACGGGGTTGGGGAGGCCCTCGAGCTCCGGGGCGATGAGGGAAAGGACCGACTCGAGGGCAGGCTTGAGGGTGGCGGAGGCCTTGTCGAAGAAGGTCTCTCCCCCCCCCGTCTCCATGAGCTCGATCCGGAGCCCCTGCTCCGTGACCACCACCTCCACCGCCGCGTCCATCCCCCGCATCAGCCCCGCCTCCTTCACCTTCCCCTCGATGTCTCCCGCCGTCTGCTGGAACTGGGCCCGCTGGCGTTCCCGGGTAAGGAGAACCGCCCGCCGAAGGTCCAGGTTCGAAGGATCGGTCCCGGCGCTCATTGGGTTGCTCCCCCCCGAGAAGGAGCGCTTGAACCCGATGGGGTTGGAGAAGTACCCCTCCACCAGGTCCTTCACGCCCTGGTCCATCCCCAGGATCCACATCACCAGGAAGAAGGCCATCATGGCCGTCACGAAATCGGCGTAGGCCACCTTCCAGGCGCCCCCATGCTCCTCATGGTGCCCCCCTTTTCTCTTCCGGATGACGATGACCTTCCTCCCGTCGGAGCTCATGCTGCCTTCCCCTTCCGGCGGGTGAGGTTCTCCAGCTCGGTGAAGGAGGGGCGATCCTCGGGCTCGATGTTCCTGCGGGCGAATTCCACGGAGGTGATGGGGGGGTCCCCCCGGGCGAAGGAGAGCAGGGCGGTCCTGATGCAGGCCATGTAGGCCTCCTCCGCCTTCACGCGCCCGGCGATGGCCTGGGCCAGGGGGCCCACCACCCCATAGGCCAGGAGCACCCCCAGGAAGGTCCCCACCAGCGCTGCGGCCACGCTCGACCCCACCTCGGCGGGGGACCCGCCGATCTTGCCCATGGTGATGATGACCCCCAGCACCGCCGCCACGATCCCGAAGCCCGGCAGGGCGTCCGCCACCTTGGAGAGAGCCTGGGGGACCTGGCTGGCTTCGTGATGGTGCTGCTCCAGGTCCAGGTCCAGGATCTCCGAAAGGTGATGGTCGTCCACCGCACCCGTGAGGAGCACTTTCAGGGTGTCGGAGAGGAAGGACATGGCCTCGGGGTTCCGGTGGAAGGTGGGGTACTTGCTGAAGAGCTCGCTCTTGTCCGGGTCCTCCACGTGGGACTCGATCCCCACCAGTCCGTCCTTCCGGGCGGCGTAGAAGATCTCGTAGAGTACCTGGAGGAGCTCCTGGAAGGCCTGGTGGCCGTAGGGGCTCGGCTTGAGGAGGGCCAGGGTCTGGGAGATGATGCCCTTGACCACGGAAGGCTTGTTCCCCACCAGGACGGCGCCCCCGGCCGCCCCCCCGATCACGATGAACTCATTGATCTGGATGAGGACGGCCAGGTTCCCGCCATGCATGGTGTACCCGACGACGACGCTGCCGAGAACCACGGCCATTCCGATGATGATCAGCACGAGTCCCTATCCCAGGCAGGATCGTGAGCTCGAAGAACGAGATTCGGTTCGGGCGTGAAGGCCCCGAATCAGAGTATCGGCGCCCTCAGGGAAAACTGGAGCAGGCCCACGGCAGGGGTGGCGGTGGCGGCGGACACCTTGCCGGGGAAGGAAATCAGAGGGAGACTATCGGGAATTCGGGCTTCCCCATAACGGTGAACGGGAGCACCTCGTGACGGGAAAGATCCCCCCCCACGCCGCCCGCCTCCACCTCCTGGACCGGAGCGGTTGGAGCACGGTCGCGGACCGGGTCATCCATGGGCTTTGCCATGACCTGAGCGGCCGGGCCTCCGCCCTGGCCGGCCTGACCTACCTCCTCACTTCCCGGGGGGGGGAAAGGGACGCCGTGGAGGCTCTCGTGAGCCAGGAGCTGGAGGAGCTGGAAGGGGCGATCCGGCTCTTTCGCCTCCTCCCCGACGACCCGGCGGAGGCGGAGCTCCTGGCCCCCGGCGAGGAGCTCGAGGGGGTGATCGGTCTCGTCCGGACCCAGCGGGGGCTCGAAGACATCGAGATCCGCCTCGGGTCGCTGGCCCAAACCCCCGCCATCCGGTGGGACCGCACCCTGTTTCTCCGGTCCCTTGCCCTCCTCCTCACCCGCTCGGCGGAGGTGGCCTGTCTCGCAGGATCCCGGACCGTCGCCGTCAGGGGCTACGGGAAGGAGGAGGGCCTTTGCCTCGATATCGAGGTGCCGGGACGTCAGGAGGGAGGGGGGGGAAGGGGGATGGAGCTGGCCCGACCAGCCCTCCCGGAGGAGATGGAAGCGGGGTTGGGGAGGGTCCTGGCCGAAGAGGGAATCACGCTGACGGGGGGGATGGATCCGGAGGCGGGGGGAGCGTTTCAGCTCTTCTTCCCGCCGCCCTTTTCCTCCTGATCCTCCTTCTCCCCGGCCGGCTTCCTTTCCGCAGGGCGGCCACCCAGGGACTGCAGCCAGTCCCGGGCCTGCTCGGTGGCCCCCGCCCGGATGTTCTCCTCGGCAATGCGTTGGGCGACCTCTTCCCGCACGATTCCCACCGACGGCGGAGCCTCGATCCCCAACCGCACACCGCCTCCGTCGGTTCCCAGGACGACGACTCTTACACCACCATCGATGAGGATGGCCTCTCCGGCCCGGCGGGTGAGTATGAGCATGAAGTCGTGGCCCGGCTTCTCCAAAGGAATCCAGCGCCGGTTACATCCTCACGAGAGTCTCCAGCATCTCGTTGGCCGTGGTCACCACCCGGGCGGCAGCGGCGTACGCGGTCTGGAACTCGATGAGGCGAACCAGCTCCTCGTCGGTGGAGACGCCACTCAAGCTGGACCGCCGGACGTCCGCCTGGCCCGCGAGGGTCTCGTGAACCTCCACCAGATCGAGGGAGGAACGTACGCCGAAACCTACGTCGCTGACCAGCCGCCGGAAATGCTCCCCGTAGCTGGATCCCAGGAGGCCGCTCGCGGTGTCCCTCAGGGAGGCCAGGGAATTGGCCACACCGTTCGCCCCGGCCCGGTACTCGCCCGCGGGTCCCCCGGTCCCGGCGCTGATGGCATCCACGCCGGCGGCGACGGCGGCCGACAGCCCGATGGAAGAAGCGGTGGTGGCGGCGGGATCGAAGAAATCCACCCCGGTGAGCCCCGCGGGGTTGGTGCCGGTCCGGTGGAGGGCGTTGACCTCCGTGACCAGCGCCTCCGCCAGCTCATCCAGCTTCGCGGTGACCTCGGGAAGATCGGTGTTCAGGACCCGGAGCATCCCCCCGATGCCTCCCCCCATGTCGGTGATCATGGAGGGGTGGCCGGCCAATCCGACCCCCACCGTGCTTCCGGACAGCCTCACCTCCAGGGTGCTGGAGTGGGCGCCATCCACCAGGGAGAAGCCGGAGAACATGACCCCGACGCTTCCGTTCGCCCGTTGGGTCACCTGGACCGGAATCAGGGTGGAAAGCTCGTCGATGGCCCGGTCCCGTGTGTCCCGCAGGTCCCCGGCGGTCTCACCGCTGGATTCCGACGCCGTGACCTCCCGGTTGATGCGCGCGATCCCCTGCGCAAGCTCATTCACCCTCTGCACCGAGGTCAGGAGGCGTGACTCGGTGTCCTGCCGGAGGTTGTCCAGGGCGTTGGACGTGTCCCGCATGCGGCCGGCGAGGAAGTCCGCCTGGTCCCTCACCACTCCCCGGGCCGTGGCGCTGGTGGGGTTGGCGGCCAGGGAGCTCCACGCGGAGAAGAACTGGTCCAGCGCCTTCCCCAGCCCCCCTTCCCCGGGTTCGGCGAGGAGAGTCTCCACCTGCCCCAGGACGCCGGACCGGTACTCCTGCTCCTTGAACTCTCCCAGCTCGTTCCGGTAGGAAGTGTCCAGGTAGGCATCCCGGACACGCTGGATGTCCGCCAACTTCACCCCCGTACCGAACACCCCGGTGGGGGTCCGGAGGGGCGGCATGGAGGAGAGCACCGGACGCTGCCGGGAATACCCCTCGGTGGCGGCATTGGCGATGTTGTGGGCCGTGACGGTGATGGCCTCCTGCTGGGAACGGAGAGCCGTGGTGGCCACGGAGAGGATGCTGCCGATCGAGGGCATGTCAGATCTGCCTGTTGATGATCAATCCCGCTTCCCCTTCCGAGGGACGGGCCTGGGCCCCGGGCCCATAGACCCCCGCGGTCTTGCCGCCGCCACCCCGCAACCCCCGGATGAGAGTCTCCCCCGTGGCGATGGCTCCGCTGAGGATCTTCCGGTTCATGTCCAGCTCCCGGGAGAGGTGCCCGGCCGCCTCCTTCAACCGGTCCCGGGCCTCCGCCACCTCCTCGGTCATCCGGCCACAGAGGCCCTCCTCCAGGTCGTCCAGACCCAAGCCCCCGTCCACCCCCAGGATCTCCAGGAGAGCGTGCCGGCGGCGCCGCGCCTCCGCGAGGGTGCGGAAGATCCGTTGCGCCGAATACACGGTCTCGTCCACCACGGCCAGGTCGTCCTTGGAAACGGCTCCCCGCTGCCGCTTCAGAACCTCCATGAGATCAATGAGAAGTTTGCTCTCCCTCACGAAGGCCGCGGCCAGGGAATCCAGATTCCATGGGCCGGCCGGCGCCTCGGAGGCCGCGATCGCGGCGGGAAAGGCCGGGCTCACCGAACCCCCTCCTGTCCCCGGCTGAACCAGCGGTACAGGGCCTGACCGATTCCCCCCTCGCTCCGGGCGGCCGCCGCCTCGGCGAGGTGCTCGTCCATCAGGGAATGGAAGGCGTCCTCCCCTCCTCCCCCATCCAGGAGGCCGGATTCGGGCACGGTTTCCCGCATCGCCTTGAAGAGCTCCTGATAGAAGGACCCCTCCAGGGCATCGGAGGCGGCCCGGAGGCGGGCCCCGTCCCCCTGGATCCTCCCGGCCTTGAGGGAGTCGAGGATTCCCATCCGGGAGCCCGGGCCGCTCCCTCCGATCCCCTCGGGCCCGATCATCGGATCACCACCTGGGCACGGATGGCCCCCACCTCCCGGAGCGACTCGAATACCGCCCCGATGGCCGTCGGGGGAGCCGCGACCGCATGGAGGGCGGCGGCCACGTCCTGCACGCTGACTCCGGCCACCATCCGCAGGTCTCCCGGAACGGCGGCCTCGAGCCCGCCGCTGCCGGTGCCCCCCACCGAAAGGGTCAGGCTCCCGTGGCTCACCACGGCCTCCCCCACGAGCAGCTCCCCGCCGGCCACGACCGTTCCGTTCCGGCTGTCGATGATGACCCGGGCCGTGCGCTGGGGAGAGACAGAGAGCTCCCCGATGGTGGCCAGGGTGAGAGCCATGTTCCCCGCCGCCTCCCCCGTGAGGTTGAGTCGCACCGCCCCGGGATCCACCACCTGGGCGATCCCCTCTCCCACCTCGGCCACGATGGCCTCCACGATCCGGTTGGCCGTGAGGAGGCTCGGCTCACGAAGGTAGAGAAGGGAGGTCAGGGCGAAGTCGGGGGTAGGCAGGAGCTGCTCCAGGATCCCCCCGTCCGGAATGCGGGCCGTGGTCTCCACCGTGTAGCGGTCGGAGTTGAAGCTGTCCCCACCGTCGCTCATGAGGAGAGGGCCCTGGCCCGTGGCCACCGGGGGAGCATCGATATCCGGTTGCAGGGGAGTCATCCATAGGACCCCGCCCCGGAGGGACACGGCGTCCCCCACCGAGGATACCTGGATCTCGAACCTGCCACCCGGTCTGAGGTAGGGGGATACCTCCGCCGTCACCAGGACCGCCGCCACGTTCCGGGTCCGGAGCATCTGCTCCGGAACCTCCACATCGAATTGCCGGAGGATGTTGGCCACCGAGCGGACCGTGTGGCCGGAGCTGAACCCACCGATGACCCGGTCTCCTGTCCCGTCCAGCCCCACCACCAACCCGTACCCCACCAATC
>JBFYZD010000152.1:0-16759 GCA_041309685.1 Gemmatimonadales bacterium
TCATAGGTGTGCTCTTCCGATCTAAGGCCCATCGCCCTCCACCCGTATCCTCCAGGCGTGCGCCTCGCCGCTCCACTACTTCCAGTCTCGAAACAGCCCGGACCAACGGGCCGTAGAGCCAAACGACCATGAACCTACCTCGCCTGCCCCTTCCTGGAGGCCGATCCGTGAGAAGACCCCGAGAAGCCGGAATCGTCGCCGGCCTGTTTATCCTCTTTCTCTGGCCCGGACCCATGGCCGCCCAGGAGCGCATGCCGGCAGAGCTCTCCCTGGCGGAGGCTGTCCGGATCGCCGAAGCCCAGAATCCGCTCCTCCGGGCCGACCTCAACAACACCGATCTGGCGGACTGGAACATCAAGGCCGCCTACGGATCCCTGCTTCCCACGGCCAGCGTCGGTTCCAGCTTGTCCTGGCAGGGTTCCGGCGAGCAACAGTTCGGAAGCGTCACCCTTTCGGAGCTTGGGTTCGGGAATCAACCCTCCTATTACTTCTCCTCCTATCGCCTCGGTCTCTCCTACATGCTGGACGGGCGGATCCTCATGGCCCTCCCCCAGGCCCGGGCCGACCGGGAGGCCAGGGTGGCTCAGGGGGAGGTCTCGGGTTCCCGGACCGAGTTCCAGGTCACCCAGGCTTATCTGGAGGTCCTCAGGCAGGTGGAGGGCCTCAGGTTGGCTCGGCAGGAGCTGGAGCGGGCTCAGGGGAACGTACGACTCGTTCGTGGCCAGCAGGAGGTGGGGTCCGGGACCCCCATGGACGTCCGGCAGGCCGAGGTGGCGGTGGGACGGGCCCGGGTCTCCATCCTTACATCCGAAAACGCGGTCCGGACGACCAAACTCCGCCTGGCACAACAGATGGGCCTGGAGCCCCAGGACGGGTTCTCCCTTACGACCACCTTCGAGATCCTGGAGCCGGAATGGACGGAACGGGAGCTCCTGGAGATCGCACTGGAGAGGAACCCGGGCCTGAGGCAGCTCCAGGCCACACTCAAGGTTCAGGATTACGGCGTGAGGATGGCCCGGTCGGCCTACTTCCCCTCCCTCTCCATTTCAGCCGGCACGAGCGGATTCGCCCGGGAAGCCTCCAGCGCCGGCCCCCTGGTGGGGCAGGCGCAGTACTCCGCTCTCAGCCGCGTGGCGCAGTGCGAGGCCACCAACGAGCTCTACCGGCGCCTCTCCGACCCACTTCCCACCCAGGATTGCGCCCTATACCTCATGACCGAGGCGGACCGCCAGGCCATCATCAAGGGAAACGACGCTTTCCCGTTCGACTTCACCCGCCAGCCTCCCTCCGCCTCCCTCTCCATCTCCCTCCCGATCTTCGAGGGAAGGCGTCGTCAGAGGGACCTGGAGTCGGCCCGAATCGCACAGGAGGATGTCCGCCTTCAGCTTCGGGACCAGGAGCTGAGGTTGAAGTCCGATCTGGCCAGCGGCCTGGGGAATCTCCGCACCGCCTACGAGGCCGCCCTCATCGAGGAGGAGAACCAGATCTGGGCCGACGAGCAGCTTCGCCTTGCCCAGGAACGGTATCGGCTGGGCGCCGCCACGTTCCTGGAGCTGGTGGAGGCGGAAACCGTGAAGGCCCGGGCGGACAGGGAACGCATCGCGGCCATCTTCGCCTATCATGACGCCCTGGCCAGCCTCGAAGTACTGGTCGGGGCAACCCTTCGGACGCGCTGACGCGTTCTGGAAAGGCATAGATCCATGACATCACGCAGGAAGGTCCTGGTGGGAATCCTGGTGGTCGCGGTCCTGGGCTCCGCTGCGGCGATCAGCCTGGTTTCGGGTCGGGAGCGGGGGGTGGAGGTGCGGATGGAGGCCGTGACCCAGCGGGATCTGGTCGCCACGGTCACGGTCAGCGGGAACATCCGGGCCCGGAGGGCGGTGGACATCAGCGCCGACGTCATGGGCCGCATCACCGAACTCAACGTGGAGGAAGGGGACGACGTGCAGCAGGGTGAGGTCCTTCTGAGGATCGATCCCAGCCAGTTGGAGGCCGCCGTGTCCCGGGCACAGGCCGCCCTGAGCCAGGCTCAGGCCCAGGCCGCCCAGCAGCGGGCCAACCTGGTCCGTTCCCAAAGGGACTACGAGCGCTTCAAGTCCCTGTGGGACCGGGATTCCACCCTGGTCAGCCCCCAGCAGGTGGAGGACGCCCTCACCAGCCTGGAGGTCGCCCAGTCCCTCTCCCAGGCTTCCGAGCACGGGGTTTCCCAGGCCAGGGCCGGACTGGAGGAGACGCAGGACCAGCTCTCCAAAACGATCATCCGGTCCCCCATCTCCGGAAAGGTCACCCGTCTGAGCGTGGAAGCAGGGGAGACGGTGGTGATCGGGACCATGAACAACCCGGGGAGCCTGCTCCTCACCATCAGCGATCTCTCGGTGGTGGAAGCCGTCATGGAGGTGGACGAGACCGATGTGCCCGAAATCGCCCTGGGGGACAGCGCGGTCATCGAGCTGGACGCCTTTCCGGAACGCCGCTTTTCCGGCAGGGTGACCGAGATCGGGAACAGCGCCATCCGGCCTCCATCCCAGACCGCCGGCACAGGCCAGGCGGCCGCCATCGACTTCGAGGTGGTGATCACCCTCGACGACCCCGGGATCCTGCTCCGCCCCGACCTCTCCGCAACGGCCGATATCGTTACCGCCGTGCGGGAGAACGTCCTCTCCATCCCCATCATCTCCCTCACGGTCCGGGACCCCGACAGCCTCGCGGCACTCTCCTCCTCTGAGGAGGATTCTGGCGCCGTGGCCCAACAGGAGCGGAGGGAGGGCCCGGTGGCCCGGGCTGCCAAACCCCAGGCCATCGAGGGGGTATTCCTGGTCCGGGAGGGGACGGCACATTTCACCCCGGTGAGGGTCGGGATCACGGGACAGGAGTACTTCGAGGTCCTGGAGGGACTCCAGGCTGGTGATACGGTGGTGGCGGGACCCTACCAGCGGATCCGGGACCTGAAAGACAACGACCCCGTGAAGCATGCACCTGCCCCTCCGGCTGTCCCTTCCTCCGCGGGCGAATAGGGAGGAAAAGAGATGCGGACGAGCCGCGGTTTCGGGTCTTCTCCCTGGACGGGAGCCGACCGGTGAACATCTGGGAGGGAGTGGCGCTGGCGTTCACCCAGATCCGGACGGAGAAGCTGAAGAGCTTCTTCGCCCTCCTGGGGGTCATCATTGGAGTCATGTTCCTCATCGTGGTGGTGAGCGTGGTGGAGGGGATGGACCGGTATATCAAGGAGGATTTCGCCAGCCAGATCTACGGACTCAACACCATCACCATCACCCGCCGCCCCTCGGTCCAGATCAACACCAGCGAGGCCGAGTGGAGGGAGTGGTCCCGAAGGCGTTCTCTCAGGTTTGAAGATGCTGATGCCGTGCGGCGGGAGCTCCTCATCCCGGCGCAGGTTGGCGTGGAGAGCGTCACGGGGGGGCAGCTGGAGGGGGACAACGGCCGAAAAGTCGAGAACGTGATGATCGCCGGGGCCTCCCCGGAGCTCTTCCAGGTCCGCAACCTGAAAGTGGAACGCGGCCGTCCCTTCACCCTCCAGGAGAACGAAAGGGGGGTCCCGGTGGTGGTACTGGGCAAGAGCACCGCCGAGGTGCTCTTCGAGGGTCTGGACCCCCTGGGGCGGTCCGTCCGGATCCGGGGCTTTCCCTACCGGATCATCGGCGTCCTGGAGGAGCAGGGTTCCATCTTCGGGATGTCCCTGGACAACCGGGCCATCGCCCCGGCGCGCTCGCCCATCCAGAACGTGGTGAACCCACGGGGCGTGGTGGACAACATCGTCATCCAGACGCTGGACCCCGCCGAACTCCGGCCCGCCATGATGGAGATCGAGGCCATCATGCGCGTCCGCAACCGACTCCGTCCCTCCGAAGCCAACGACTTCGAGCTGGAAACGGCGGAGGACTCCCTGGGCTTCTGGGAGCGGATCTCCACGATCCTCTTCATGGCCCTTCCCGGGCTCGTGGGGATCTCCCTGGTGGTGGGCGGGATCGTGATCATGAACATCATGCTGGTCTCGGTCATGGAGCGGACCCGGGAGATCGGCGTACGCAAGGCGATCGGGGCCCGGCGCCGGGACATCCTGATCCAGGTCATCATCGAGTCCGCCACCCTTTCCGGAACCGGCGCCTTCCTGGGGGTCCTGGTGGGGGTTGGCCTGACCTGGATGGTAGGAGCCCTCTCCCCTCTCCCGGCGGCGGTGGCCCCGGAGTGGGTTTCCCTCGGGGTGGTGTTGGGGGTGGCGGTAGGAATGATCGCGGGAGTCTACCCGGCGGCCAGAGCCGCACGGCTCGACCCCGTGGACGCCCTCCGGTACGAATAGGGAAAGGGACCCACGGCCATGACCAATCCCGGCGCTGACCTCCCGCAGAGAGCTCCTTCTCCGCTACCTGGGAGCGGGGGGGCCCTGGCGACCCTGGCCGAAGGGGTGAGGATCGCGCTGGCCGCCATTCGGGCCAACAAGGTCCGAGCGAGTCTCACGATCCTGGGTGTGGCGATCGGCGTCGCCGTGGTGGTCACCATGGCCGCCCTCATCACCGGGATCAGAAGCAGCATCCTGGAAGCCTTCGAATCGGCGGGGCAGGAGAACTTCATCGTCACGCGGTTTGACATGACGAACGTCCGGATCGTCCATGACGGGTCCGGCCGTCCCCCCTGGTGGGACAAGCCCAAGATCAGCCCCATGGAGGGGGAGCGGATCGCCCGGTTGCCCGGCGTCCAGGAAGCGGTCGTGGACATGGACATGACCCTGTCCATCTCCTACGAGGGGAGGCGGGTCACCGGCGTTCAGGGAGGCGGCGACTCCGCCGGGTGGCCCCACTACACCGTCGGGGACTTCACCGCGGGGAGGAACTTCATCCCGGCGGAGGTGGAGCAGTCCAGAGCCGTGCTGGTCATGTCCCGCCCCCTGGCCGAGGAGCTCTTCGGCCGCATCGACCCCATCGGAAAGCGGGTCCGGGTGTCGGCCGGCAGCCGAGGCGTGAGCGAGCTCTTCACGGTCGTGGGGATCTTCGAGATCGGGGAGAACATCTTCTCCGACGCGGTGAGGCACTTCGTCATCCTGCCGTATTCGGCAGCCCTGAAGCGGTTGAAGGCCAACGACATGTTCCTTCAGGTCCTGGTCGTCCCCCGCCCTGAGGTGCCCCCGTCGGAGGTCCAGGACCAGGTCATCAGCCTCCTCAGGACCATGCGAGGGCTGGGGCCAAAGGACGAGAACAATTTCGCCGTGATCCGCTCCGCCCAGCTCGTGGATCTGTTCAACCAACTCACCGCGGTCTTCTTCATCGTCATGCTGGCGCTCTCCTCCGTGGGCCTTCTGGTGGGAGGCGTGGGGGTGATCGGAATCATGCTCATCAGCGTGACCGAGCGGACCCGTGAGATCGGGATCAGGAAAGCGGTGGGGGCAACCCGCCGCGAGATTCTCTGGCAATTCCTGGTGGAGGCGGGGGTTCTGACCTTCCTGGGGGGCGCCATCGGCCTTATCCTGGGGGCTACGGCGGCCAACGGAGTGGAGTACCTTACCCCCATTCCCGCAGTGATCCCCCTCTGGTCGGTCGCGGCAGCCTTGACCATGGCCCTCCTCACCGGCATGCTCTTCGGCCTCCTGCCGGCGGTGCGGGCTTCCCGGTTGGACCCCGTGGACGCCCTGCGGTACGAATAGAATCATCCGGTCCCTGCCCCGCTCGCCAACGCGACCCCCGGAACCTGGAATGGAACCTCTCGACGTTCTTGCCGTGTTTGCCCATCCCGACGATGCCGAGCTTCTCTGCGGCGGCACCCTCATCAAGTGCGGCGAGGCTGGGGAACGTACGGGAATCCTGGACCTGACCCGGGGAGAGATGGGAAGCAGGGGCACCCCGGAGCTGAGAGAGAGAGAGGCGGCGCTGGCCGCGGGGGTCCTCGGTCTCTCGGTGCGGCAGAACGCCGGCCTCCCGGATTCCCACCTTCAGAACACCCCGGCAACCCGCCAGGTGGTGGTGAGACACCTTCGGGAGCTCCGCCCCAGGATCGTCATCACCCATTGGCGGAACGGCCGCCACCCCGATCATCGGGCCGCAGCAGAGCTGGTCTACGACGCGGCCTACCTGGCCGGCCTGAAGAACTACGATGCCGAAGGGACTCCCTTCCGCCCCCGGAAGATCGTGCACGCCCTCTCGTTCAGGGAGGACCCCGAGAAGCCGACTTTCGTGGTGGACATCACCCGGCAGATGGACCGGAAGCTGGAGGCGATTTCCGCCTACGCTTCCCAGTTCGGGGACGTGGGGCAGGCGGGAGAGGTGTTCCCGGGCGGTGACCGGTCGCTCAGGGAGCAGATCCGTGCCCAGGCCGCCCGGGCAGGCTCCCTTATCCGCACGGCCTTCGGCGAGCCTTTCTGGACCCGGGAAACGATGGAGGTGGCGACGCTGGGAAACCTCAAGGTCTCCACCTTCTGAGGGCGTTGGGGACCGGCCTTCCCTCCCTCCCCAGGGCCCCACTCAGCCGTCCCCGCAGACCACCTCCACCCACAACCTCCGGTAGGAGGAGGACCCCTTCCCCCCGATCCGGACCACCCGAGCCGAAGCCCTACCTCCGGACTCCAGCCAGGGAGCCAACCAGGCCTCCACCTCCTGGGGGAGGTGCCCTGGAAGCCCCCCCTCCTCCTCGTGGACCCAGACCCTGGGGTCCTCGCTCCCCGGGGTATCCGGAAGAAGGAGAAGGCGGCCTCCGCTCCGGCCCGGGAACAGGATGAGGGTCGGCGGCCTACTAGCGGACCTGGGGGGTTGGGGTCACTCTCCCCGTCAGCGGGAGGCATCTCGAGTCGGAAAGGGAGTGTCCGTGGGTCGAATCCTGGTGGCCATGTCCGGGGGAGTGGATTCTTCCGTCGCCGCCGCCCTCCTGGCCGAGGCCGGCCACGAGGTGGTGGGAGCCACCCTCCGGACCTTCTGCTATTCGTCGGGACCCTCCCACCCCCGGAGCTGCTGCGGCCTGGACGGTGTCGTCGATGCGAAACGGGTAGCCGCGAAGCTGGGCTTTCCCCACACCGTGTACGACGTGGAGGAGAGCTTCACCCGGGATGTGATCGAGGACTTCGTGCAGGAGTATTCCAGGGGTCGCACCCCGAACCCGTGTGTCCGTTGCAACTCCTTCACCAAGTTCCGGGATCTGCTGGAGAGCGCCCGGGATCTGGGGGCGGAAGGGATCGCCACCGGGCACTATGCCCGCCTGGACCGGGAGGCTTCCGGGGGGCCCTCCCTCCTCAGGGGAGTCGACGGGAACAAGGACCAGGCCTACTTCCTCTGGGGTCTGCCCAGGGATTCCCTCCCCTTCCTCCATTTTCCCCTGGGGGAGTTCACCAAGAGCCATGTGCGGGCTCTGGCCCGGGAGAGGGGCCTCGAAACGGCCGACAAGCCGGAGTCCCAGGAGATCTGCTTCGTGCCCACCGGGGACTACCGGGACATCCTCAGGGCTCGCCTCGCTCCGGAGCATCCCATCTTCCAGGTGGGCCCCTTTGTGGGACGGGACGGGAAGGTGCTGGGTGAACACCGCGGATACGGAGGCTTCACGGTAGGGCAGCGCCGGGGTCTCCCGGGAGGGTTTCCCGAGCCCATGTTCGTGGTGGAGATCCGTCCGGCATCACGGGAGGTGGTAGTGGGTACCAGGGAGGAGCTCTACGCTCCCGGGGTTGAGCTGACGGAGGTGAACTGGCTGGTTCCCCCGGTCGGCCGGGGTTCGGTCCTGGAAGTGCAGCTCCGGCATCGAGCCCCGCCGGTTCCTGCCCGGGTGGAGGCCATTGGAGAGAGCCTGGCCCTGAGATTCCGGGAGCCCCAGCCGACGGTGACCCCGGGGCAATCCGGAGTCCTCTTCCGGGGAGATCAGATGTTGGGGGGGGGGCGGATCCTCGGTGCCCGGAGAGTGTCCTGAGACGGCCCCGGGGAGCGGGCCACCTCCGAGGCACGGGTGGGGGCTGACGGCGGTCCGGATCAGTACTTCAGGTCTGCGTCGCTGGCGAGCTCCTCCATGAGCCGCTTCCCCTCGGGGGTGAGGGCCTCGGGTACAGACACCCTCACCTCCACGAGCAGGTCGCCGACACGCCCCGCCTTCTCCACCCCCTGCCCCCTGATCCGAAAGCGGGTTCCGGACTGAGTGCCCGGGGGGAGGCGCAGGAGGACCTTCTTCCCGTCCACCGTCCGCACCCGGAGCTTCGATCCCAGCGTCGCCTGTGCGATGTTGATGGGGATCGTCACCTCCAGGTCCACGCCGTCCCGCCGGAAGAACCGGTGGGTGGCGACCTTGAAGGTGATGACCAGGTCACCCGGCTTCCCCCCCAGCGTGCCTCGCTCCCCCTGGCCGGAGAGCCGTACCCTGGATCCGGTTTCGGCCCCTTTGGGGACCGCCACCTGGATCTTCCGATTCTGGCGAACCGTGCCGGTGCCTTCGCAACTGCCGCAGGGGCTCTCGGGGATCGTGCCCCGCCCCATGCAGGCCGGGCAGGGCCGCTTCACCGCGAACCCCCCCTGCCCGAAGGAGACGGTCCCGTTCCCCTTGCACTCCGGACAGATCCTGGAGGATGTGCCCGGAGCCGCCCCGGAGCCGCTGCAGGTGGCACATTCCTCCGTGATGGGCACGTTGATGGCCACGTGCCCCCCCCTGACCGCCGTCTCGAAGGGAACCTCCACAACGTACTCGACATGCCTCCCCCCTGCCGGCCCAGCCTGCCGCCTTCCGGTGTCCCGCTTCCCGCGGTCGAAGATGGTGCTGAAGAGGTCGGAGATGCCGCCGCCGAAGCCGGAGAGATCCTCGAAGGAGAAGGAACCGACCCCTCCGGTGCCGGCGGGACCGGAGGAGGGGCGGGAATAGGGCCCACGTCCGCCCCCGCCCCCGAATCCGAAGGCACCCAGGCGCCTCATCTGGTCATAGTGCTTCCGCTTCTCGGGATCGGAGAGGACCGAGTAGGCCTCGCCGATCTCCTTGAACCGGTCGGTCGCACGAGGCTCCCCGGGGTTGGCATCCGGATGGTGCTGCTTCGCGAGCTTCCGGTAGGCCTTCTTGATCTCGTCCTGGGCGGCCGACTCCTTCACCCCCAGGATCTCATAGAAGTCTTTCGTCGCCGTTGCCATTCGACCTTCCAATCAAACGATCCATCCGGGCAGGCTGGGCCACCCCGATCCTTCGCGCCCCGCCCCCTCCGCACGCGCTGCCGGTTACTCAGTCATCGTCCTTGAATACGCTCACGCGGGCGGGCCGCACCAGCTGGTCCTTGAAGCGGTATCCCCTCTGGAATACCTGGTGGACCATGTCGTCCTGACCCTCCTCCCCCGCCGAGACCCTCATCACGGCCTCCATGAGGTTCGGATCGAACGGCTCCCCCTCGGGGATCAACGCCTCCAACCCCGCATCCACCAGGGCCTTCAGGAGCTTCCGCTCCACCAGGTCCACTCCCTCGATGAGAGTCTCCAGGCTGGCGTTCTCGCTGGTGAACTGGCTCACCCTCTGGAGGTCGTCCAGTACATCCACCAGGGACCGAACCAGCTCCGCCTGGGCCCGGACCCACACACCGGAGAGCTCGGCATTCACCCGTTTCCGGTAGTTCTCGAAGTCCGCCGCCAGGCGCAGGTGCTGGTCCCTGAGGCGGTCCATCTCCTCCTGGAGGGCCAGAAAGTCCCTTCCGAGCTGCTCCTCGGGCCCCCCTTCCCCCTCGGGCTCCTCCGGCACGTCCTCCTCCGGGTTCGCCGGGGACCGGTCCACCCCCCCCACCGCCGGAGATTCCCCTTCCCCGGGGATGGGCGCATCCTGGGCGTTGCCCTGGGCCTCTTCCAAGGAGCCTTCCTCTCGCGGTATCTTTTTTTCCTTTTTCATCATCTCGATCTTACGAGCCAATCCTTCGTGGGATTCACGGGGTGCCTCCCCCCTCAAGCCGCTCCGGGGGCAGGGCCTGTCCTTCTCTCCAGCCAATCGCCTACCAGGGCGAACACCTCTTCCCTCCCCAGATCGTTGAAGGGCTCGTGCTTTCGCCCCTCAAGAATCTCGACCCGGACCTCTCCCCCCACAATTCCCCTGGCGAATTCCTCCGTCGCCGAGCTACGGGCGACGTGGTCATCCTGGGGCACCAGGAAGAGGAGGGGAAGGGCGAGGCGGTGAGCCATGCGCCAGGCCTCCCTCTGTGCCCGCCTGGCCTCCCTGAAGAGCCGTGCCGTCACCCGCGTGTGGATGAGCGGGTCCTCCCTCCAGGCCTTCATCATGTCCGGATCCCGGGTGAGTCGTTCGGCTCCCAGGCCGCTGGGAACCGTGAGCAGGGGAGCGGCCAGACCCAGGAGATCGCCCAACCGGCAGAGCCACTCCGGAAGGGCCGTGCCGATCCAGGGCGCCGAGAGGATCCCTCCCTGAAAAGGAGCGGAGGCGGTCTGAAGCCGCCGCAGGGCGATGAGGCCGCCCAGGGAGTGCCCCAGCAGGAAACGGGGAACCCCGGCACCCAGCTGGCGATCCATTACTTCTTCCACAGCAAGGAGATCTTCCAGGAAACGGGAGAAGAGGTCCACCTCCCCCCGGGGTCCCTGGGAGCGACCGTGCCCCCTCAGGTCGAAGGCGAACAGGGAATAGCCTCTCCGCCCCAGCGCATCCGCCAGGGGGCGGTACCGCCCCGAATGCTCCCCCAGGCCATGGAGGAGGAGGACGGCCCCCCTCGGCCGGGGAGCATCCCAGGTCCGCAGGTGCAACCGGATTCCCTGGGCCCCGACCGTCGTCCCGTCACGGGGGATGCCCATCACCCCCTTCGCCCTTCCAGGACCCGGAGAAGGAGGAGGAGGGCTGCCTGGGCCGCCCTCTCCCGGACTTCCCCCCGATCCCCCGAGAAGCGCTCCCGCCGGGCCTCCACCATCCCGTCCAGGCAGGCGGCGCACCAGACCGTCCCCACCGGCTTCTCCTCCGTCCCGCCCCCGGGGCCGGCGATCCCGGTGACCCCGACCCCCGCCCGGGCCCCGAGCTTCAGCGCCACCCCCAGCGCCATGGCCTCCGCCACCTCCCGGCTCACAGCCCCTACCTCCTCGATGACCCTGGAATCGACACCCAGGAGCTCCGCCTTGATCCGGTTCTCGTAGGCTACCACACCCCCGAGGAAATACCGGGACGCGCCGGGCAGGGCGGTGATCCGGCCGGCGACCAGTCCCCCGGTGCAACTCTCGGCCACGGCCAAGGTGGCCCCGGCCTTCAGGAGAGCCGCCCCCACCGCCTCCGCCAGGTCTCCGCTGGGGGCATCGTAGCGAAAAGCCTCCAGGCCGGCCGCCAGGGCCCCCTCCACCCGGTCCAGAGCCTCATCAGCCACCGAGGAATGACCCCGATCCTCCCGAAGGGTCATCCGGAGACGGACCCCCCGAAGGTCCGGGAGGAAGGCCAGGGAGACCGGAGCGGGCCCGTGGGGGAGGAGCCTGGCCACCTCAAGGGAGAGAAGGGACTCGGGGATCCCCGCGGTGTGTATGACCCGGTGTGCCACCGGCTGCAGCCGCGACCCGAAGCGTTCCCCCAGGAGGGGTTCCACACGCACCTGGAAGAGGGATTCCATCTCCCGGGGGACCCCGGGCAGCAGGATCAGGGTCCTCCCCTCCCCTGCCGTCAGAACCAGACCCGGCGCCGCACCCCTCGGGTTGGGAAGAGCGATTCCTCCCCTGGGGACCTCCGCCATGGCCCGGCTGTTGGCAGGGAGCTCGTCGTACCCCCTGGCCCGGAAACGGGCCGACAAGGCCTCCAGGAGCCCCGGATCCACCTCCAGAGGAACCCCCAGGAGACGGGCCACGGCCTCTCTCGTGAGGTCGTCGGGGGTGGGGCCCAGTCCGCCGGTGACCAGCACCACCTCACCCCACTCGAGGGCTTCCCGGAGCACCGCCACGATCTCCTCCTGGACATCCCCCACCACGGCCCGGCGTGCGACCCGGAAACCGAGCGCGGAGAGAGCCCCGGAGAGCCAGGCCCCGTTGGTGTCCACGGTGTGCCCGTAGAGGAGCTCATCCCCCACCCCCACGACCACCGCCGAGGGGAGGAGGCGGGCTTCGCCACCCGCCATCAGCGCCCCACTCCCACCAGGTTCCGGTAGCTCCAGAAGTAGTCCGCCATGGAGAACACCGTAAGCAGCAGGGCAACCGTCAGGGTGATCCCGATCCACCCCCCGTGGAGGAAGGTCCAGAAGGTCCAGAAGCCCCCATTCCACCCCCGGTCCAGGGCCATCATCTCGAGGGGATACCAGAGGAGAAGGCCTCCTATGAACAGGTTCTGGAAGAGCGCCTTGCGCTTCCCGGACTTTCCCGCTGGAATGACCACCCCCCGGCCGACCGCCCAGCTTCTCAGGAGGGTCACGGCGAGCTCCCGGCCCAGGATGACCAGGAGAACCCAGAGCGGCAGCGGCCCCCACCAGGGCACCGACCCCAGCGGGCCCTCACGGTGGGAGAGGACGTAGAATGGGATGAAGGTCGCCAGCAGGAGAAGCTTGTCGGCCAGGGGGTCCAGGAGCTTTCCGAGGTCCGTCACGAGCCCGTGCTTTCTGGCCAGATACCCATCCCACAGATCGCTGAAGGCTGCGGCGAGGAAGAGGATGAAGGCCAGAAGCTTCAGCGTGACCGACGGGGCGAACACCAGGAGGAAGACGCCCGGGCAGGCGAGGATCCGGGCGACCGTGATGAGGTTGGGAAGGTTGAAACGGCCGGGGGCCATGGGCGCCTCAGCTCAAGGACTTCACAACCAGCTTGCTGACGGCGCCGAGGGTCTGGAAGACGCCGTCTCCTTCGATGGCCACGGCCTCGAAATCCGGGACTTCCATGGGATTGAGGACCGTTCGAAGCTCCTCCACCGACATCGTGTCGGGGAGATCCCGCTTGTTGTACTGGATCACGAAGGGGATGGACGTGATGTCGTACCCGTACGACTCCATGTTCTCGTACAGGTTGTGCATGGCCTCGATGTTGGCTTCCAGACGGGACCTCTGGGAGTCGGCAACGAAGATCAGGCCATCCACTCCCTTGAGGATGAGCCTGCGGCTGGCGTTGTAGTAGACCTGGCCAGGGACGGTGTAGAGGTGGAACCGGGTCTTGAATCCTCGGATCTCGCCCAGGTCGATGGGAAGGAAATCGAAGAAGAGGGTCCGCTCGGTTTCGGTGGCAAGGGAGATCATCTTCCCTTTCACCTCGGGGTTCACCCTGGAGTAGACGTACTCCAGATTGGTGGTTTTCCCCCCGAGGCCGGAACCGTAGTAGACGACCTTGCAGTTGATCTCCCGGGAGGCGTAGTTGATCATGGACATGATCGAGTGCTACGCTCCTCTCGGCTGAATCTGGGATCCCCTCAAAGGGCGACCCTCCGGAGATTTCTCAAGGGTTGGGTTCACCGCAGGCCCATTTGGCCGGACGATGGGCCAAGAGGGATAAACTCGTGTTCCCACGGGCGGATGGCAAGCTCTCCCCCTACACCCGGTGTTCCCCAGTATCGGCAGCGGGGTCAAACGCTTGAATCTCCATCCGTTTCAGGATCACCTTCGCGCGGTTCCTCAACAGCTGCCGGGCCTCCCACTCCACATAGTCCCTCAGCAGCAGGATATTGTCCACAGTCGACTCGGCCCGCGCCAGATGTCCCAGGCAGGCGAGCCGGCGGAGGGGGTGGGGGCTGAAGAGGTTTCGCCGGTGGCGGGCTACCTGGTCCCTCACCACCAGGGCTGCCACGGCTCCCACCACGGCGACCGCCAACACCACGATCCCCGCGGTCTTCAAGGCTCGGTTCATGCCTCCCTCCCTCCCATCTCCCTGCGCCCGGCGAGGGCTTCGGCGATGGTGCTGCCGTCCACATACTCGAGGTCGCTGCCCACCGGGATGCCCCGGGCCAGACGGGTGACCCTGGGGCCCAGCGGTCGAAGCACATTCTCAAGATATACTGCGGTGGCCTCGCCCTCCACGGAGGAGTTCGTGGCCACGATGACCTCACGGACCTCCGGGGACGCGGAGGATATGCGTGCCAGGAGTCCGGCCAGATGCAGCTTCTCGGGGCCGATCCCGTCCAGCGGGGAGAGATGCCCACCCAGCACATGGTAGAGTCCGCGAAAGCGGCCGGTCCTTTCTATGGCACCCACCTCGTAGGCCTCTTCCACTACGCAGAAGACGGACCGATCCCTCCCCGGGTCGGAGCAGATCGGACAGAGCTCTTCCTCGCTGAAGTTGCCACAAAGCCCGCAAGGCCGGATCCGCTCCGCCAACTCGCGGATGGCATGGGAAAGGCGGAGAGCCTCGTCCTTCGGCCTCTTCATGAGGTGGTAGACCAGTCGCAGGGCGGTCTTGGGGCCGACTCCCGGGAGGCGGGACAGCTCCTGGGAAAGCTGGTCGATGGCAGACACGGGGCGGGCGGGCGGAGAGGCCTAGAGGAGACCCGGGAGTTGGAACGGGAGCCCTCCGGCCACCTTCCTCATCTCCTCTTCGTACACGGCGCGGGCTTTGCTCTGGGCCTCCGACACGGCGGCCAGGACCAGGTCTTCCAGCATCTCCACGTCCCGGGGATCCACCACCGTCGGGTCGATGCTCACGGATCTGACCGCCCCCTTCCCATCCACGGTGGCCTTCACCATTCCACCTCCGGCCGAGGCCGAGATCTCCCGGGAATCCAATTGCCCCTGAAGCTCGGTCACACGTGCCTGGAGCTGCTGTCCCATCTGAAGGAGTTGCTGAAGGTTGTTCATCGGGATGATTCCGCCGCGGTAGAGTATGGAGAGGCTAGTCCAGGAGCTCGAGGTCGAGTTCTCTTACAGCCTCCTCGAGAGTGGGTTCCTTGTCCACCAACTCCTGAAGACGCCCTTTTCGCACCGTCTCCTTGGTGATCCGTTTGGGGCCGTCCTCCTGAGAAGACAGGGATTGAACCGAGACCTCCGGGGTTGCCAGGCCCTGTCTTGAGAGAGCATCCCTCAGGGATCGCAGGACCTGAGGCTCCTGGAGCTTCTCCAGCCCCGGTCCAGGGGGGAGGGAGATCCGGATGGTCCTCCCTCCGGGAAAATCCACCTGGGCCGCCCGCAGGAAGGGGAGCACGCCCTTGGGAAGGTCCCTGGAGGCCTTCAGGAGCTGCTTCCACGCCTCTCGGGGGAGCGTCGGCCCGGCATCCATCTCTGCCGCGGACCGCTTCGGGACGGGGCGCTCCTCCGCCGCCACGGTGCCGGCCCCGGGCGCCACGGCAGCCTCCAGGGGTTTCAGGGAGGTGGTCGGGTGGACTCCTCCCTCGCCCCCGAGGCTCTTGAGAAGGGCTTCCAACTCCACGGTGCGATCCAGGTAGCTCAACCGGAGGAGCAACATCTCCAGGAGGAGCCTGGGGTGGCTGCTCCTCCTCAGGGCGCCGGTGGCCTCCAACTCCGTGGCCTGGGAGAGCATCCGGAGAAGGTCTCCGGGCGCAAAGGCCCTGGCCCTTTCCAGGAAGGGCTCCCGCAGCTCCTCCTGGAATGCCATCTCGGCCCCCTCCCCTCCCAGGCCCAAGCGGAGAAGGACCCGAAGGGTGTCCACCAACCCCCGGTGGAACTCCACCATGTCGTATCCCTCCTCCAGGAGGGACTCGAAGAAGCCGAAGACGTCCCCGTGTCTCCGGTCCCGGAGGATGTCCAGAAGCTCCAGGTACCGTTCCTCCTCCACCAATCCCAGGACCCTTCCCACGGCTTCCTGGGAGACATCCCCCCCCGTGAGGGCCAGGACCTGATCCAGAAGGGAGAGCGCGTCCCGCATTCCGCCATCGGCCCGCCTGGCGATGGTCCTCAGGGCATCTTCCGGCGCCTCGAGCCCCTCCGCCGTCAGGACCTCACCCAATCTCCGGGTGATGTCACCCACGCCGATCCTCCGGAAATCGAAGCGCTGGCACCTGGAGAGGACGGGAGAGGCGGCCTGCTGGATCTTCTGGGGCTCGGTGGTGGCGAAAACGAAGATCACCCTGGGAGGCGGCTCCTCCAGGATCTTGAGGAGGGCGTTCCACGCCTCCCGGGTGAGCATGTGGGCTTCATCCAGGATGTAAACCTTGTACCGCCCCTCTTCCGAGGGAGCATACATGGCTCGCTCCCTCAGGTCCCGGGCGTCATCCACGCCCCGGTTGGACGCCGCATCGATCTCCACCACGTCCAGGGCGGTTTGACCACCCCAGATGCGCTGGCAGCTCTCACATTCCCCGCAGGGCTCCCCGTCCTCACCACGGTCCGGGCAGTTGAGGGCCATGGCCAGGACCCTGGCCAGGGTGGTCTTTCCCACCCCCCTCGGCCCACAGAACAGGTAGGCGTGGGCCACCCGGTTGCCGGCAATCGCCCGGCGGAGGGTCTCCGAGACGTGCTCCTGGGTAGCGACCTCAGCAAAGCGCCGGGGCCGGTACTTCCGGGCGAGAGCGGTGTGGGACACGGGGACGGAGCTCAGGGGCCGGCGTGGGTGATACGGTCAGAAGAGAAGTGCCCCAGGCGACCCGCAGCAACGATCACCGCACTTACCGCTGCTACCTGCGGGGTCCTGACGGGATTCGTGGGCTTTCGCTCTGCGGACCTGGGGCACATCCCAAGGTACCCCCACCGGTAGTGGCAGTCAAGCGCCATCCCCCGGAAAGGCCAGGAATCTCCAGGGTTTTCTCGCGTTCCCGGGGCGTAGGGGGGGGGTCGGGCTTCCCACCCTTCAGCCCAACCTCCAGGCGTCGGGAAGGTGAAGGAGCTCCGGGGCACGCTCGCCGGTCATGACCACGGCCACGGCATCGAAACGCACTACGGTCCCGGGCGGGAGGGGGTGCCTGCGGATCCATGCCCGAGCAACCT
>JBFYZD010000153.1:0-7640 GCA_041309685.1 Gemmatimonadales bacterium
CAACTGGTCCGACAGGGACTCCTCCCCTCCGTAGAGGGCCTCATGGAGCCCCCGCGCCCCCACGGTGAGTTCCTCGGCGTGCTCCAGGCGCCGGGCTTCCTCCTCCAGGGCATCCTCCTCCCCCTCCTGAACCCCGGCCCCGCCGATCTCCTGGGCCTGGAACCGCAGGAAGTCCGCACGCGCACCGATCTCCCGCAGCCGGGTCTCCTTCTCCTCGAGGGCTCCCGACCTTTCCGCGAGGATGGCATGGCGTTCCTTCACCTCCCGAGCCAGGGGCCCGGCGCCTGCGAAGACGTCCAGGATGCTGCGCTGCTCCCGGGGCTGGAGAAGGCTCTGGTGCTCGTGTTGGCCGTGGATATCCACCAGACGGGCCCCCAGCTCTCCCAGAGCCGTGGCGGTGGTCGGGGAGCCATTGACCCAGGCCCGGTTCCGCCCCTCCGCCGCCACCTCCCTCCGGAGGATCAGGAGCCCCTCCTCGGGTCTGAGCCCCATCCGGGACAACGGTTCCTCCAGGCCCTCCACTCCCTCCACGTCGAAGACCGCTTCCACCACCGCCCTCTCCGCCCCTTTCCGGACCACCTGGGCGGAAGCCCGTTCCCCGACCAGAAGGGAGAGAGCTCCCACGATGATGGATTTCCCCGCCCCGGTCTCCCCGGAAAGGGCTATCAGCCCCCCCGCCAGATGGAGGGAGAGGTCGTCGATGACGGCGTAGTCCCGGATTCTCAGCTCGATGAGCACGGCACGGGGAGGCCGAAGGGAAGCAGGAGTCGATCCATGGGGGAATCTACGAGGCTGCGCCGGGGCGCCTCAATGGCAGGAAGGGCGGATCTTCCCTTGTCCCAACCGGCTCCACGTGAGGAAGAGGCCGGGTGGGAGCGGCGCTCTCCCCCCTTCCCTACCCCTCCCAGGCGGGCCGGATGGCCCAGTTCAGCTTCTGCCGGAGGGTGGAGAAGAAGGTCTGCCCCGGGAAGCGGATCAGGTGGACCCGGGCCGCCGCCTGCCGGATGATCACCGACTCGGTCTGTTCCAGCTCCGTGCCGGCCTGGCCGTCCACGGTGAGAACCAGCGAGCCGGCCCGGTCCAGGGGTTTCACGGTCACCGTCTCCCGGGCGGAGATCACCAGCGGCCGCACCGCCAGGGTGTGGGGACAGATGGGCGTGACGATGATGCACCCCATCCCGGGAACCACGATGGGACCTCCCGCGGAGAGGGAATAGGCCGTGGAGCCCGTGGGGGTCGAGAGAACGACCCCGTCTCCGCTGAACCTGCCGATCTCCTCCCGTTCCGCTCCCTCCCCCACCAGAAGATCCAGGCGGGTCACCCGGGCCATCCCGCCTTTGTGGATGACGAAGTCGTTCAGAGCCAGGAAACGGTCCCTGGGAGCCCCCCCCCCCATCCACCACGATCGCCTCAAGGGTGGACCGGGAGTCCAGGACGAATTCGCCACGGAAGAGCCTCTCCAGCGAGCCCTCGATCCCGTTCACGGTGACGGACGTGAGGAAGCCCATATGCCCGAGGTTGATCCCCAGGACCGGCACGCCCTTCTCCGCCACCATCCGGGCCCCCCAGAGGAGCGTCCCATCTCCCCCCATGGTCACGAGGAGGTCCACCCCGTCCTCCAGCGTACCTTCGATCTCCGGCCCCAGGGGGTCTCCCGGCCGGAGGCGCTCCCGGAAGACCACATCCACGCCGTGGCCGGCGAAGGCCGACTGCAGCCGGTCCATGACTCCCGGGAGGCCCGGATGCCCCATCTGCCCGACCAGTCCCACCCGGGCGAAGGAGCGGGGTCCGACCGAGTCCGCCCCCATCAGGCCGATTCCCTTGCGGAACCGGGGGGACCGATATCCGGCCTCCTCCCGGCCCCGGGGGAGGAGAGGGAGGCCGCAGACCCGAGCGCCGGAGCCGCAACCCGGGGCCCCACCATCCTCCGGACCCTGTCCCGGATCCCCTGGGCGTCGAGCTCGATCTCCCGCAGGAGCTCGGCCCTGCCTCCATGGGGCACGAACCGGTCGGGGATCCCCATGGACTCCACCCGAGCACCGCGTCCCGAGGCGAGGGCGTCCACCTCCCGGGCCATGAAGGCCCCGAACCCGTTCACCACCGCTCCTTCCTCCACCGTGAGGAAGAGCGCATGGGTCCGAAGCAGTCCTTCCAGAACCGGGAGGTCGTAGGGCTTGAGGAACCGGCAGTTGACCACGGTGGTCTCCACCCCCTCCCCGGCGAGGGTAGCGGCGGCGGCCAGAGCCTCCTTCACCATGGTCCCGACCGCCAGGACGGCCAAGTCCCTACCCTCCCTGAGAACCTCCCAGGTGCCGTAGGGAAGCTCGGGGATCTGGGCCAGGGGCGGGACGGGGGCCGGCACGGCATCCCTGGGCCAGCGGAGGGAGAAGGGCCCCTTCCCCCTCTGGACTCCCAACCGCAGGAGCGCGAGCATCTCCGCGCCGTCCTTGGGGGCGGTCACCGTCATCCCGGGCACGGCCAGCATGTAGTTGATGTCCAGAGTGCCATGGTGGGTCGGGCCGTCGGCCCCCGCCAATCCGGCCCGGTCCATGGCGAAGACCACCGGAAGATCCTGCAAGGCCACGTCATGGACGATCCCGTCGAACCCCCTTTGGAGGAAGGTGGAGTAGACGGCCACCACGGGACGGATCCCCTGCGTGGCCAGACCGGCAGCGAAGGTCACGCCATGCCCTTCGGCGATCCCGACGTCGAAGAACCGGTCCGGGAAGGCCCTCCCGAAGAGGTCGGTGCTGGTCCCGTCCCGCATCCCCGCCGTGATGGCCACCACCCTCTGGTCCATCTCGCCCAGCTGCACCAACCCCTCCCCGAAGACCTTCTGGTACCTGGGCAGGCCTCCTCCCCCGGCGCCGGTGGCGTTCCCCGAGTCCCTGTCGAAGGGCTTGGCCGCATGCCACCGGAAGGGGTCTTCCTCGGCCAACCTGAACCCTCTCCCCTTCTGGGTGAGGACGTGAACCAGGATGGGCCCCCGCATCTGCTTCACCCCCGTGAGGGTGTCCACCAGGGCGTCCAGGTCATGTCCGTCCACGGGCCCCACATAACGGAATCCCAACTCCTGGAAGAGCATCCCGGGCATGAAGATGTTCTTGACGCTCTCATCCACCTTGTACGCCAGGTGTTCCATGACCCCGCCGAGGCTGGTGGGGACCTTCTGGAGGAGCTCCTTCACCTCCCGCCGAACCCGGTTGTAGACCGGGTTGGTGATCATGGTGGTGAGGTACTTGTTCATGGCCCCGACGTTGGGGGCGATGGACATCTCGTTGTCGTTCAAGATGACCACGAAGTCCCGGCCGGTGTGCCCGGCGTTGTTCAGGGCTTCGTAGGCCAGCCCGCACCCCATGGCGCCGTCCCCGATGACCGCCACCACCTTGAAGTCGCCCCGCTTCAGGTCCCTGCCCACCGCCATTCCCCAGGCTGCGGAAATGGAGGTGGCGGCGTGGCCCGCCCCGAAGGAATCGTACTCGGACTCGTCTCTCCGGCAGAAAGGCGCCAGCCCGTCCTTTTGACGAATGGTGGGAAGGCGGTCGTTGCGCCCCGTGAGGATCTTGTGGACGTAAGCCTGATGGCCGGTATCCCACACGATCTGGTCCCGGGGGGTATCGAAGACGTGGTGGAGGGCGACGGTGAGCTCCGTCACTCCCAGGCTGGCGCCGAAATGCCCGCCCACCTTCGAAACCACGTCGATATGCCGTTCCCGTGCCTCCCGGGCCAGCTCGTGAAGCTCGGGCCGGGATAGCTCACGGACGTCCTTGGGGGTCTTTACCCGATCGAGGAGGGCCAACTTCACCAACCTCCGCTGAGAGGGGAATCAAACAAGAAAGATAACAAAGGAGGGAGAGGACTCGCACCCCGAGACGGCCGGGTGGTTCCCCCCGGGTTCCGGGAGAGAACGATCAGCGCTCCCGTTCCACGATATACCGGGCCAGGGCTTCCAGCTCGGGTGCATGGAGCCCGCTCGCCCGCAGGGCTCCTACCGCCTCCGCCACCAGAGCCCGGGCCCGGCGAGTCGCCTCTTCCAGGCCGAAGAGGGTCACGTAGGTGGATTTCCCCAGGTTGGCGTCCGAGGGGTTCTTCCCCAGGGCCTGGGTGGTGGAGGTCGCGTCCAGGAGGTCGTCGGCAATCTGGAACGCCAGGCCGATCGCTTCCCCGTACCGATCCAGACCCCCCAGCTGGTCGGGGGGCGCGCCGGCGGCGATCCCCCCCATGCGAAGGGAGGCCCGAAGGAGCGCGCCGGTCTTTCGCCGGTGGAGATCGTCCAGCTCCGGCTCCGAAAGCGCCCGTTCCTCCCCCAGGAGGTCCAGGACCTGCCCCCCCACCATGCCACCCCCGCCGGCTGCCCGGGTGAGCTCCTCCGCGAGGGCGCGGGCCGTTTCCTCGGGCAGCCCCAGCGTCCGGGCCCCCTCCCAGGCCTGGAGGGCGGCAGCGGGGATCAGGAGGGCCCCCGCCACCGTGGTGGCCCGTTCCCCGTGCAGCACATGGGTGGTGGGCTCCCCCCTGCGCAGATCCGCGTCGTCCATGCAGGGGAGGTCGTCGTGCATGAGGGAATAGGCATGGATGAGCTCAAGGGAGACCGCCAGGCGGTAGATCCCATCGTCCCGCCCCCCCGCTGCCCGGTAGGCCGCGGAACAGAGGATGGGCCTCAGCCGCTTCCCGCCGCCGGACACCCCGTGCCGGACGGCGTCCCGCAGCCCCCCGGGGATCCGCGGGAGCAGACGGTTGACGGCCTCCTCCAGGGCGCCCTCCACCACGGCCCTCTCCCGGGCCAGGAACCCCTTCAGATCCACCGGCCCTCCCCGTCCTTCCCCCGCTGCGGCCCCCCGTTCCTCACCCGGTCGTTCCGTCACCCCTCCCCCTCCTGCAGGGGCCGGGTGCGGAGCGCGCCGCCCTCCCCGAGGAGCTCCTCCACCCGGAGCTCCGCGGAGGCCAGGGCCTCCTCGGCCTCCTTCACCAGCCGCACCCCTTCTTCGAAGAGGGCCAGCGACCGGTCGAGTCCCAACTCCTCCGTCTCCAGCTCTCCCACGATCTCCTCCAGACGCCGGAGCCGCTCCTCCAGGGAGAGGGCGTGGCTCCCCCCTTCCTCCGGCATTCGAAGCGGCCCCTCCCCGGAGCCTCCTTTCCTGATGGTTCCTTCACTCACCGTGTACCTCTTCTTTCCTTCGGTCCTTGGTCTCGCACCGAACCCGGCCGTCCACCACCCTCAGGTCGAACGCCCCCCCTGGTGTGAACTCCTCCACCCCCCGGAGCACCCGCCCCTCCTGATCGAGGGGAACGGCATACCCCCTCCGGAGGGTGGAGAGGGGAGAGAGGGCGTCCATCTTTCCCCCCAGGCGGGCGAGGACACTCCGCCGGGCCCCCACCAGAGCCCTGATCCGGCGGGAGAGGCTCCCCATCCCCTCCCGCACTCTCCGTCGATGCCGCTCCGTAAGCCTCGGCCCGATCCGCCGAAGACGGATCCCGGCCACCTCCGCGGCCCGGCGGTGCCGGGCGGTGAGCGCGCGGGCACCCCTTCGGAGGCCCTCGCGGAGCCGGGCCAGGGACCGCCTGGGACGATCCACGACCCGACGCAGCCCCCGGGCGAGGCGCACCCCGGCACCTTCAAGATGCCGGAGGATCTCCTCCCTGTCGGGGGCTACAGCCTCCGCCGCAGCGGAGGGTGTGGGCGCCCGCATGTCCGCGACCAGGTCGGAGATGGTCACGTCCACCTCGTGCCCCACGGCGGAGATCACGGGCACGGGGCATTCCACCACGGCACGGGCTACCACCTCCTCGTTGAAAGCCCAGAGGTCTTCCTGGCTTCCGCCCCCCCTCCCCACGATAATCACCTCCACCGCTCCGCTTTCCCCCAGAACCCTCAGGGCCTCAGCAACCTCCAGGGCCGCCCCCTCCCCCTGCACCCGAGTCCCCCGCACCAGGACCCGGAGCCAGGGTGCCCGGCGCCCCAGGACGGTCAGGATGTCGTGGAGCGCGGCTCCCGTGAGGGAGGTCACCACCCCCACCACCCTGGGGAACCTGGGAAGAGGCCGCTTCCGTTCCGGGGCCAGGAGCCCCTCCCCTTCCAGCTTCCGGCGCAGACGCTCGAACGCCAGCTTCCAGAGCCCCTCTCCCCCCTCCCCTTCCAGGACCCGGGCCGCCATCTGGTACTCGCCCCGTGCCTCGTAGAGCGTCAACTGCCCGAAGACCCGGATCCGCATCCCCTCCTCGGGGTCCATGGGGAGGCGGGCCGCGTCGGTTCTCCAGAGGACGCAGCGGAGTTGAGCCGCTTCGTCTTTCAGGGTGAAGTAGCAGTGCCCCGAGCGTGCCCGGGTCCAGTTCGCTACCTCCCCGGAAACCCACAGTGGAGGGAGGGATCCTTCCAGGAGGGCACGGACGGCCTGGTTGACCTGGCTGACGCTCCAGACCGTGGGGAGCTGCTCCACAGTCTCGGATGGGGCCTTCTCCCCAGCCGCATCCTCCAGCGCCAAAGGACCGTCCGTCCGGCAAAGGGCCGCCGGAGGCCGGACCGGGTCCCCCCCGGACCCAGCCGAAAGGGGGGACGATTCCGCCCCCCCTTCCTCCTTTTCGTCCGCTTCGAAGAGATCCAGGTTCACGGGCTCTCCCTTCCGGGACGGCCTACTCCTGGATCCCGGCCTGCCGGACAGCCGCATCCACCGTGTTGGACATGAGCATCGTGATGGTCATGGGGCCCACGCCCCCGGGCACGGGGGTGATGGCGCTGGCCACCTCCTTGACCTGGTCGAACGCCACATCTCCCACCAGGCGGTACCCCCTCTCCCGGGTGGGATCATCGACGCGGTTCACCCCCACGTCGATCACCACCGCGCCGGGGCGGACCATGTCCCCCTTGACGAACTCCGGGATGCCGATGGCTACGATGAGGATGTCCGCCTGCCGCGTCACCGCACCGAGGTCCGGGGTACGGCTATGGCAGACCGTCACGGTGGCGTTGCCCCCCTTGGCCTTGCGCAGGAGGAGGGACGCCATGGGGCGCCCCACGATATTGGAGCGTCCCACCACCACGCAGTGCTTTCCGGCGGGATCGTTGCCCGTCCGCATGAGCATCTGGATCACACCGGCCGGGGTGCAGGGAGCCAGGATCGCCGTCTCCCCGGTGGAGAGCTTCCCCACGTTCACAGGGTGGAAACCGTCCACGTCCTTGGCGGGATCGATGGCCAGGAGGATCTTGGCCTCGTCGATGTGCTTGGGAAGGGGGAGCTGCACCAGGATGCCGTGGATCTCGGGATCGGCGTTGAGGCCTTCCACGATTCCCAGCAGCTCCGCCTCGGGGGTCTCGGCTCCGAGGGTGATCTGGCGGGAGTGGATTCCCATTTCCTTGGCGGTCTTGTTCTTCATGCCCACGTAGCTCTGGCTGGCGGGGTCTTCGCCCACAAGCACCGTGGCGAGTCCGGGGATGAAGCCGTGCTTTTCCTTCAACGAAGCCACCCGTACGGCGGTCTCCCCCCGGATGGCCTCTGCGATTTCCTTTCCAGAAATGATATGGGCACTCATGACGTTCTCGTCTCCGTCGGTTCGGCGGTGAATGATCTGGAGGCGGCTCGCCCGCCGGGGCCCAATAGTAATGTCCCGGGCCCCGCCCCCCGGCCCCCCCCCCCCCGCCCCCCCCC
>JBFYZD010000154.1:0-5014 GCA_041309685.1 Gemmatimonadales bacterium
ATGAACACCCGCAAGTCTCTGCTGCACATAACTATAGCGCCACGCAGGTTATGCTCAACCGGACAGCAGTGCACCAGGATCTGTTCGGTGGAAGGGCCAGAAGGACCCTTGAAATCTCTATCCTTCAGCAACCTCACGCCTACCCAGCGTTCCCTTCGAAAGGGTTCAAAGCTCCCCTTGACACTGATTTGTACGAAACGTACAATTCGTGCATGATGTGGGCCCCGCAGAGACAGGAGGGTGGCATGGACAGAGAGAAGATCTCGGCAGCACGGGCACGGGAAGAGTTCAGTGACCTCGTCAGTCGTGCCGCTTTCGCCAAGGAACGGCATGTGGTAACTCGCCGAGGGAAGGCGGTCGCCGCCATGGTGCCCATTGAAGACCTCGAGCTCTTGGAGGAACTCGAAGATCGGATCGATGTTCTCGATGGACTTCAGGCTATGGCCGAAGCGCAGGAGCACGGCACAAAGCGGTGGGAGGATGTGAAGGCTGAGCTCGGGCTTTGAGATCCCGTCCGATGAGCTATCGGATCGAAGTGACCCCGAGGGCACAGAAAGACCTGAAGGCGCTGCCGGTCAGGGAGAGGCACCGAGTGGCCGAGCGGATTGACGCATTGAAGACCGATCCTAGACCGGAGGGCTGCAAGAAGCTCAAGGGTAGGGAGGATTTCTACCGGATCCGCGTGGGTGCCTACCGAGTGGTCTACCTAGTGCAGGACGAGGTCCTTCTCATCCTGATTGTCCGGATCGGTGACCGAAAGGAGATCTACGAGATCATCCGACGGCTCTGAGATGCCGGAACCCTAAACACTCAAGAGGGGGGGGAAGAGGCCGAATCCCGGTATTTTGCCGTCCTTTCCACGGGTAAGATGGAATAGCTACGATCAATTCTGACAGTACGGTGTTTGTCAGGTGTTTCACCCGCCCTCCTTTCGGGGGGGAGAGAACTCAGGGGAGAAAGACCATGACGACGAGTCAGAAGATCATCCGGAACAAGGTAGGGCTGCTGGAGCTGGCCAAGCAGTTGGGGAACGTGACGCATGCGTGCAGGATCATGGGGTACAGCCGGGACAGCTTCTACCGGTTCCGGGAGCTGTACGAGAAGGGGGGCGAGGCGGCGCTGGAGGAGATGAGCAAGCGGCGGCCCAAACCGAAGAACCGGGTGGAGGCGGCGCTGGAGGAGGCGGTGGTAGAGGGCGGTGGCTTCGTGGAAGCGGAGTTGGGGGTTCGCGCTGGTGGGGGCGGTGTCCGCGTCCTGCGTGGCGGGCTCGACCTTCTCGAAGAGCCCGTCCACGACGCAAAGGTGATAGTGGTAGTGAGGATTGAGCCGAAGCGGTGGAGGAAGCTCACCGCGCCGAAGGAGGACGGCGCCCGCGGTCAGGGGCCGGTCGTGGAGGAAGGGCCTCAGGCGTTTGGGGACGGAGAGGACGAACTGGCGCACCGGGACGTGGGGGAAGACGTGGTCCACCAGGTGGGCGGCGGTCTCAGCCATGCGGCGGGCTCCGCAAGAGGGACAGCACCCCCGACCGCGGCATGAGAACGCAACGAGGAACTCCTACCCACAACGAGAGCAGCGGGCCCGTGCGAACCCGTGGGCCAAGAACCCACACTTGAGGTAGCTTCGGAGCTCGTCCTCCACGAAACCCGGAACGCCGTCGCCCATGGGATCGGCCTCGTGGGCCAGGGCCAGGTAGGTCTCGAGGTGTTCCTGGATGATGCGGTAGAGAAAGGTGGTCTCGGGGCGTCGGCGCCGGTAGGGTTGGGCGTGGGGGTCGCCGGGCCGGGGGCAGGGAGCCGGGACGGCCCAGATCGGAGGCGGGCTCGGCACGGCCACGGCGGTGGGGTCCCTGAGGCTGGCGCAATCGGCGGCGGAACGGGAGCTGGCCGCTGCCCGGAGGCAGGACACGGCGCTCCCACCATCCGGTAGGTGAAGTCCTGGCCCGGAGCCCCGGAAGGGACGGAGGTTGCACGGAGAAGGTCACGGGGAGGGCGTCCAGCCCAACGACGTTCTGCCTGCAGAAGTTGAAGCCCTGCTGGCGGAGCACCCTGTCCAGCCCGTCCTAGACCGAGAGGATGCTGGCCGTCGTCTCGGGGTCGCCGGGGCCCGTGCCCCCCTCGCCGCAACCGACGAGGGCGGTGAGGGCGAGGACGAGCGACAGCCGATAGCGGACGTCGCGGGCCATGGGCGTTTCCCGGAGAGAGATGCGCGGAGGCTCCCGGGATTCCCAACAGGATAGCCCCCAAGAAAGCACCGCTCGCAGCAGTCGCGTGTCAGAACGCATCCGGTCCACCGGGGGGTACCGAATCGTCTTCCAGTTGGCCCTCGAACAACTGGCCGTCTTGAAGGCGGAGGATCCGGTCGAAGGAATCGAGGGACCGGTGGTCGTGGGTGACGACGATGATGCAGGCGCCCTGTTCGTGGGCGATCTGCCGAAAGAGCTCCATGACCTGCCGACCCCGGTATGCGTCCAGTGCCGCCGTTGGCTCATCGGCCAGGATCAGGGAGGGGTTGTTGGCCAGAGCCCGGGCCACGGCGACCCTCTGCTGCTGCCCTCCCGAGAGCTGTCGCGGCAGATTCCCGGCCCGTTCGCCGACGCCCAGGTAGTCCAGTAGCTCCATGGCACGCCGGCGGGCGACGGCGGGCCGCTCATCGTTGATCTCCAGGGCAAGCTGGACGTTCTCCACCGCCGAGAGGAAGGGAATCAGGTGAGCCTTCTGAAAGACGAACCCCACATTCTTCCTCCGGAATTCCCTCTCGTCCTCCAACTCGCTCCCTTGCCCCGAGAGGGAATCGAAGACCAGCTTCCCCCCCATGCGGACCTCTCCTCGGGTTGGAGTCATCAGGCAACCCGCGATGAGAAGGAGGGTGGATTTCCCGGCCCCCGAGGGGCCCAGGAGAGCCACCGCCTCGCCCCTCATCAGCTCGAAGGAGACCTCCCGAAGGGCCGTGACCGTCGAGTCGCCGGAGGGGAACTCCTTCCACACGTTGCGGAACGAAAGCCCGACTGCGGTCTTCGCAGGCACACTCTCCGGGGCTTTGTGGATCCGCGTCTTCATGCGATCACCTCTTGCGCGTCAACCTTGAGGGCACGGTCAATCCCCAGGGCGCTTCCCAGGAGACAAATGAGGAGGAGAACCACGGCGAAGAAGGCGCGGTCCCTCGGCAACAGCACGACATCCCTGGGAAAGAGGGGGAAGAGAAGAGCGCCAAGGGCCCGAGATGCCAGATAGGCCATGAGCCCTATGGCCAGGGCCTGTTGGATGATCATCCCCAGGATCATTCGGTTTCGGGCACCCAGCAGCTTCAGCATGGCGATCTCGTGGAGCTTCTCCACGGTGAGGGTGTAGACGATGAGGGTCACCACTACCCCCGTGATAACGAGAAGCAGGACCGTGAAGGTGAGGATCTGGGCTCGGAGGCGGCCCAGGCGCCCCTCCAGGAGGTAGGCCTCCTGTGCGGAGTGGGGCACAACGCTCACGTCACCCCATGACTCGATGATCCGGGCCACAGCCTCACGGTCCGCCCCCGGCGCCACGTCGACCAGGACCGCAGTGGCCATGGCCCCTGCGCTTCCATCGCCTCCCCCTGCAGGGGCGGTGTTCATTCCCCCCGGGCTACCGGGGGTGGAATAGCTCTCCTTCGCCATCCAGACCTCCCCCGCCGGGCGCTCAGCCTGGACGGCCCGGGCGTCGGTGAGGCTCAGGGCGACCATCCCGTCTCCCATGCTGGAGAGGAACCGGTCCGCCAGCCCTACCACCGTGACACGCTCCTGCCCGATGCGGAGCTCCTCGCCGATCTCCATCCCCAGGCTCCGATCCACGATGGCCTCACCCCGGCCTCTTCCCAGGTGGCGCCCGGCACTGAGGGGGATGGAGCCTCCTCGGTCCGCCGGCCAATCCAGCCCCATGATGGAGAGGTTCTCTCCTTCGATGACGGCGGAGGCTTCAAAATAGACCCTTGCCCGGGCCACCCCCGGCACACCGGTAGCCCGGTCCCGGACCACGAACGGTACCTTGGACGGTTCGGCAAAGGGACCTTCGGTTCCTCCTTCCACCACCCACAGGTCCGGCCGAAAGAGGTCCAGCATCCGAAGGGCGTCTCCCACGACCCCCCGGTAGAGACCCAGCATCCCACTGGCCGCGGTGATGAGGAGGGCCACACCCAGCGAGGTGAGGCCGAAACGAAGCTTGTTGTAGCGGAGGTCCCGCGCGGCCAGGTTCACCCTTCCCTCCGGGCTGAGATCACCACCGGCTTGACCCGGGACCGGTCCCGCAGGCCCTCCGGTACCAGGACCGTGTCCCCCTGGGCCAGGCCCGCGGTGATCTCCACCTGGTCCGCCCGGGCCCGGCCCAGGGTAACCGGCACCCAGGTGGCCCGAGCGCCTCTGGCGGTGTAGAGGCCCGGTTCGCCATCCCTCCAGGCCAGAAGGCTCGCGGGCACGGCCAGGCTCGCGCCTCGTGGCTTGGCGTCCAGAAGGACGTTGGCCCGCTGCCCAAGGGCCCAATGCTCCGGGGCCTCATCCAGGACCACCTGGACCAGCACCTCCCGGGTATCAGGATCCACCTCTCGGCCCACCAGAGTCACCGTACCGGGATAGCTCCGAGCCGGGTCGGAAAAGAAGCCCACCCGGGCCGGCACCCCCGGCTCCAGCTCCCCCAGGACGGTTTCATCGAAGGGCACCCAGACCCGAAGGTTGGCCGGATCCACCACCCGGAAGAGAGGCACCCCGATCCCCACGACATCCCCCCGGGAGGCCCACCGGGTCACCAGCACGCCCGTCACCGGGGACCGAACATCCAGCTTCTGAAGTCGCTGACGCAGGGTGGCTGCATCGGCCTCGGCGGCCCGGGCCTGAGCCTCCGCCTGGTCCAGGCGGGCCCTGGCCCGCCCAACCTCGGCCTCCCCCCTCTCCGCGGCAGCCCGTGCGCCCTCCACCTCGGCCCGGGAGACGGCCGTCCCGGAGAGGGGCGCCAGCCGGGCGTGATCCTCCCGGAGTTGGGTCCCCTGAACCTCT
>JBFYZD010000155.1:0-8849 GCA_041309685.1 Gemmatimonadales bacterium
CATGGACCACGTAGGCGACCTCACTGGCACCACGGCCACTATCGGCATCAGCACCGACATGTCCATCGGAACCTACCCGCAGCACGCCTCCGACGTGTGGGGCACAATTCCTTTCCCGAACATCACCGCCGACTATGACCGGTACGTGACCGCCGATATCACGTCACCTGCCCGCAACATCGCCGGGTTCGACGACTATGCGAACATTGTCGCGGTCGCGGAGCGACTCTCGGAGAGGGGATATTCCGACGGCGACATCCAGGGCATCCTGGGGGAGAACCTCCTGAGGGTGTTCGAGAGGGTATGGGGGGGGTGATGCGGCTGTCCCTGACCGCTCGGGTTCTGACGGGCCTCGTGCTGGGGCTGGGCGTGGGGATCCTCCTCGCTCCCGTGGAGGCGGGATGGGCCGACACCGTCGTGGCCTGGATCGAACCGGTGGGAGCTCTCTGGGTCAACGCCATCCGCATGACGGTGATCCCCCTCATCGTGTCGCTCCTCCTGGGGGGGATCACCTCGTCGGGGGCCCGGACCGCGGCTCGGGTGGGAGGGAGGGCCGTGGCCTGGTTCCTGGGGCTGGTGGCCTGCACCACCACCCTGGCGGGGCTCACCACCCCCGGCCTCTACCGGCTCCTGGGCGCCGACGATATCCGGATCCCGGAGCTGGCGGGGGTCCGAGCGGTTTCCGATGTGACCCTCCCCCCCTTCCGGGACTGGTTCGTGGGGCTGCTGCCGTCCAACCCGGTGCAGGCCGCCGCCCAGGGAGACATCCTTCCCCTGGTGCTCTTCATCGTGGTGTTCGCCGTGGCGGCCACCCGCATCCGGCAGGAGCTGAAGGACGCCATCGTCCGAGGCGCCGAGGCCGTCTCGGAGGCCATCCTGGTGGTCGTGGGGTGGATCCTGGCCACGGCCCCCGTGGGGGTGTTCGCCCTGACCCTCACCCTGGCGGCCCAGACGGGGATGTCGGTGCTGCGGGCGGTGGCCGGGTTCGTCCTCGTGGTGGTCCTTCTCCTGGCCACGGCCGTCCTCGGCGCCTTCGTCCTGGTGCGGGTCGTGGCCGGCGTCCCCATCCGCCTCTTCGCCCGGGCCTGCGCCCCGGCCCAGGCGGTGGGGTTCAGCACCCGCTCCTCCATGGCCGCCCTCCCGGTCATGCTGGAGGAAGCCGAGCGGACGCTGAAGCTGCCGGAGGAGGTCTACAGCCTGGTCCTGCCGGCGGCGGTGTCGGTGTTCAAGTACGCCTCCCCCATGACCCGCATCGCCGGGACCTACCTGGTCGCCACGCTCTTCGGTGTGGAGCTGGGAGCGCTGGAGTGGGCGGCCGTGGCCGCCTTCATGGGGCTCCTGAGCTTCTATTCCCCGGGAATTCCCAGCGGCGGGCTCTTCGTCATGGCCCCCATCTACCAGGCCTTCGGGCTCCCGCTGGAGGGGATCGGGATCCTCATCGCCCTCGACCTGGTCCCGGACATGTTCCTCACCACCACCAACGTCACCGGGAACATGGCGGTGGCGGCGGTGGTGGGGGGGAGGGAGCGGAAGACCCCGGGGCCGGAGCTCACCCCAACGGGATCCGGCTCGCGTTCTCCGCCAGCCACGCCTCGAACGTCTGGAGCCGGGGGTTGAGCGCCCGGGTGGCCTCCACCGGCCGGGCCCCGCAGAAGTAGTCGGCGAAGTCGTGGTTGAACTGGAACATGTTCCCCATGTCGTCGGCCCCCGGGAACCCGAAGGCGCGATAGGCGTCGAAGGCGGGGGAGTTGTGATGGACCGGCTCCCCCAGGGCCCGGCTCATGGCCTCGGCCATCTGGGCGCCGGTGAGGTGCTCCCCGGCGATTCCCAGCGTCCTGCCCAGGAACGCCTCGCCCCCCTTGAAGACCGCCAGCGCCGCCCGGCCGATGTCGGCGGAAGCGATCCCCGGGAGCTTCTTCCCACCCATGGGCAGGTTCAGGTACAGGGCGCCGTCCTCCCCCCGCATGGGCCCGGCCCCGAAGAAGATGAAGTTCTCCCAGTAGAAGGAGGTGAGGAGGAAGGTGGTGGGCACCCCCGCCTCGCGGAAGTAGGTGTCCGCCTCCCCCTTGGCATCGAAGTGGGGCACCTTGTACTGCCCTTGCAGGGTGGGCATGCGGGGGTCCTCCAGGGGGATCCAGCGGCGGGAGTCCTCCAGGGTGGACCAGATCACGTGCTTGACCCCGGCCGCGCGGGCGGCCTCGGCCATGTTGCGGGCGTGGGCCTTCTCCTTCTCGGGGGAGAAGTGCTCCCAGAAGAAGGTGATGCAGAAGGCCCCGTGGGCGCCGGCAAAGGCGCGCTCCAGGCCGGCCCGGTCGTCCAGGTCGGCCTCCACCACCTCGGCTCCCAGGGCCGACAGGGCCTGGGCCTTCTCCGAGGAAGCGCTGCGGGTGATGGCCCGGACGGCGAAGGGCCCGTCCTGGTCCTCCAGAATGGCCCGGGCCAGGGCCCCGCCCTGGGCCCCGGTGGCCCCCACGACGGCAATGACCTTCTTCTGGGACATGCGCGGCCTCCATACCGAATCGGGAGATGGAAAGTGGACGATCGGCGGGTGTATCCCCGAGGGAGGCGGAGGTTCCCCGGGGCGCGTGCTCAGTCCCCCTTCTCCCCTCCCACCAGCGCCCGCAGCACCTCCGAGTGAAGCCAGCGCACCTCGTCGTCGGGGAGGCCGGCACCGAAGGTGATCAACTTCTTGCGTCCCTTCACCGTGATCCCCTGGGAGGGGACGAGCCGCCGAAGCGTGGCCATCCACCTGGGCTCCTCGGCGCCCCGCCGGGCCGGCGGCGGTCTCTTCCCCTGATGGGCGAAGCGGGCATCGACGTCGCGCCGAATGGAGGCGAGATCGGCGGAGGATGTCCCGAAGTCGAGCCCGAGGATGTCGGCGGCGGGGATGGAGTCGATCGTCCGGCCCCAGGCCCCACGCACCTCCAGGACCAGCCCCTCCCGGGAGACCGTGACCCGCGTGCCGCCCCGAAGGGCCCGCAGCCAGGAGTGGGCAACCCCGAGAAAGGGCAAGAACACGAAGAGGAAGGCCCCGAAGCCGAGAAACCCCCACTGGACGAACTCGGGGGTGCCCGTCTCCCTGAAGAAGCGGAGGAGCTGGGGTCCGAACCAGGCCAGGAGGCCCACCGGCACGGCGGGACCGAGGAGCTCCCACTTCCTGAAGCGCGGTCCGGGAAGGAGGATCTCCACCTCCCCCCCCCTCTCCCTGATCTGGGAACGGGGACGGGTCGGGCGAGGCGCCCGCTCCGGAAGCTCGGGCGCGGAGCGAAGCCGCTCCCCCAGCGGGAGGTTCACCGCCTCGGGGGCGGTGAGGACCTCATGGGTCGTGGAGGCGTCCACCATGGGGAGCCCCAGAAAGGCAGCCAGCTCCGTCGCCTGCTCCCGGGCATCTGCGTATACCGTGGAGGCGGTGAGGGGGAGGTCGGCCCTCCCCTCCCGGCCCCTCAGGAGGACGGGGTACCGGTCCGAAGAGTCTGAATCCCCTGCCTCGTGGCGGAAGAGCACCGCTCCGAAGTCCTTCAGGCGATGCTCCTCGGTGTGAAAGGGGATGAGGAGCCCCCACTGCTTCAGGACCCTGCCGCGGCCCGCATCCAGCGTGACCCACTTCCGCCCGAACACGAGTCCCCCCCCCACACCGGTGAAGACCAACCCCCAGGCGAGGAGGATGGGCCAGCCCCATCCCGGAAGCTCGCTGGCGTTCTCCACCGGGACGATCCCCAGCGCGGCCAGGACGCCCAGGATGCCCGCCGCCAGGAAGGGAAGGCCGAAGAGGGAGAGGCACCCCCCACCCTCCTTCACCCGAAGCTGATTCGACCCCACCGGGCGGATGGGGCGCGACGATCCCATGGGCAGGCCTGCTCCTCGCGTGCCGGTCACGCTCGCCCTCACCGGGGGGCCCTGAGGCGGCAGTCCCTCGCGGGGCACGGGCCTGCAAGGTAGGCGGAGGCCGGGGGCGTGGAAATGGCTCGGGGAGTCCTCTCGGAGGGAGCCACCCCCCCGGGCGCCGGGGGGCGCCGGTCCTCCCGGGCGCCCCGTCGGCGAACCGTGCCCCGCGCGACGCCCATCTGTTACGGGACCAACGGGAAACAGCCGGGCATCGCAGCTCACCTCCCCGGAAGGAGACCGTCCATGATCCGCTCATCCCAGCCGCCTCGCCCCCTCCTCCGCTCCCGGGGTGCCGTCCTCCTCATTCTGGTTCAAGCCCTCCCGGCGGTAGCCCCGCCGCCCGGGGAGAGGGCAACCGCGGTGTCCCCTTTCGAGGCCCTCTGCCGGGACGCCCAGGCCGCCGTCTTCCGGGGGATGCTCGCCCCCGACGAGGCAGGCCGGCTCCAGGCCCTGGAGCAGGCGTCGGCGCTGGCCCGGGAGGCGGTGGCCCTGGAGCCGGGACAGCCGGAGGGGCATCACCTCCTGGCGGTGGCCATGGGGATAGAGATCGACTACGTGGGGCCCGCGGAGAAGATCGGGCTGGCCCGGCGCATCCACGCCGAAGCCGAGCGGGTCCTGGAGCTGGATCCCCACCACGCGGGCGCTCATCACGTCCTGGGGCGCCTCCACGCGGGCGTGATGCGCATGCCCCGCCTCATGCGCTTCCTGGCCCGGCGGATCCTGGGGGGGGAGGCTCTGAAGGAGGCCTCCTGGGAGAGGGCGGAGGCCCATTTGCGGGCGGCGGCGGAGGGGCAGCCCGAGGTCATCATCCACCACCTGGAGCTGGGGATCCTTCTTGCGGTGCGGGGCCAGCGGGAGCGGGCCCTGGAAGCGATGGAGCATGCCCTGGCCCTGCCCCCCTCCCTCCCTCCCGATCCCTACTACCTGGAACAGGCCCGTGGCCTGCGGGGGGTCCTCCTGGCCGGAGAGACGCCGAAGGACCCCACCTCCTTCATCTCCGTGGACGACGTAGACCGGCCCCCGCTCACCCCTCCGGGCGCGACCGCGGGTGGGGCTCCCCCTCCTTTCGGAGACGAAGGGTAGGGAACAAGGTCAGAACACCGACTCACCCACCCCGATCTGGATGATGGGGCTGGCGCCGGCCCCGGACGGAACCGCCGGATTCGAGCCCATCATGGCCAGGGTTCCCCAGACCTTGAAGCCGTTCGCCAGGCGGGGGTCCTGAAGGGCCAGGTACAGCGAGTCGTCGTCCCCCACCAAAGTCTCGGCGTGCAGGACCTCCCCCGTGAGGAGCTGGACGGACAGGTCAAGGATGACCTGTGACCCTGTGCTCGCCTGGGCCTGGGTCCGGATCAGGATGGTGTTGATCGCCGGCCCTCCCAGCGTGTCCCCGATCACGGTGTCCGGCTGGATGGCCAGCACCACCGTGTCCCGGGCGGGCTCATACTGGAAGAGGAAGGGCGTGGGATCCATGGTGAGGGTGTCCTGGGGCGTCCAGTCGTGCTGCCCGACCGGACTGAAGAAGAGGTTGTCGGTGGCACCCCGGACGGCGAACTCCCAATCCCCGGAGGACCCTGAGTTCTTGCCCCACTTGTAGGCCCCCTCGAAACGGCGCAGCCAGGAGAAGGTGGTGGTCCACCCGGTGACGGCGGTTCCGCTCTCCAACAGCGTGGCGGCCGCGGCGTTCGTTCCCTCCGCGCTCAGGGTCAGCGATGCGACGGTGGGCAGATCGGCTTGCAGATGGTTCGCCCCCAGGTCCGGGCCCAGGGTCCACTCCACCCGGGCGCGCCCGTCGGGGCCGGTCACGGCCGAGGGCACGCTGGCCACCCCACCGCCGCCGAGGATCGCGAAGCTCACCGTCTCGCCCGGCACGGGGAGGCCCATTCCGTCCCGGACCTCGACCACCACCGGCGCAGGCAGCAGGGAGCCGGGGGCGGCGCTCTGATCATCGCCGGAGATGAGAACCAGGGCCGCAGGAGGGGCCGCTGCCGCGGGCGTCGCCTCCACCTCCGCGTACGACACCGTCTGGCTCAGGGCATCCGTGGCCACCAGCACGAAATAATAGGTGGTCCCGTTGGTGAGGCCTGCCGCCGTCCCGGCCAGTGAGGTCAGCCCCGCCAGCGCGGTGCCCGCACCCGGTGTGAACCCGCCGGTCGTGCTCTGGTGCCACTGGTAGGAATAGGGGGGATTCCCGCCGGTGGGCTCCGTGGCGGCCAGGCTCACCTCCCCGCTCCCAGCCGTCGCCGAGGGCGTCCCCGGGGCCAGGGGAAGGGGGGGCGGAACGACGGTAGCGGTGAAGGTCACCACGCCGATCCCGGTGACCATGACCTGCACCTCCTGCGGGTCCGCTCCCGGACCCAGCGTCCAGAACGTCTGGGCCTCACCGGAGGGGTTGGTGACGCCGTCGATGGGGTTCACGCTGCCGCCCCCCTGCAGGACCGTCCAGGATACGGGGACGCCGACCACCGGAACGTTGTTGACGTCCTTCACCTCCACCTTGAGGGGTTGGGGAAGGGTCGTGCCCGGGCTGCCGGATTGGCCGTCCCCCAGGGCTTTCACCACCACGGCCGCCGGAGCGGTGCCGAGGATGGGAACGGGCAGGGTCCGGTCGATGACGGTCCCATCCCCCACCTGCCCCCTGTCGTTGGCCCCCCAGCAGAAGGGTTGGCGGCTGTCGTCCTCCAGCGCGCAGGTGAAGGACTCGCCCGCCTCCAGGGCGGCGAACACCCGGCCGGCCGCCGAGATGGGGGCGGGGGTGGCGTGGGGCGCGGTGGTCCCGTCTCCGAGCTGACCCCGGTCGTTGGCGCCCCAGCACGCGATGCCTCCTGCGTTGGTCAGGGCGCAGGTGTGGGCGGCCCCTGCCCCGAGGGCGACGTAGGGCCCCGCGGAGATCAGCGTGGGCACGTTCCTGTCGGAGGCGCCGCCGTCCCCGAGCTGGCCGGACTCATTGGCGCCCCAGCAGAAGAGCTGTCCGGCGGCGTCCAGGGCGCAGGTGTGGGCGTCGCCCGCGGTGAGCGCAACGAAGGGGCCCCCGCCGGGAAGGGGGGAGGGGAGGAGGCGGTCGGCGGTGTCTCCGTTGCCGAGCTGCCCCCGGTCGTTGGCGCCCCAGCAGTAGGGTGCGCCGCTGAGGGTCAGGGCGCAGGCGTGGGCCGCGCCGGACACGATGGCACGGAAGGTCTGCTGGGTGTTGACGAGGGTCGGCACGTCGTGATCGACGGTACCGCCGACGCCCAGCTGACCCCGGTCATTCGCCCCCCAGCAGTAGGCCCGGCTCCCGGAGCCCCGGTTGACCACGCCGTAGTTGTCGAGGGCACAGGAATGGTCCCCGCCCACCGCGACCCCCAGGAAGCTCTCGATGCTCTGGATCTGGGCGGGCTCGGGGCGGTCGGGCCCGGGGCCGACACCCAGCTGCCCCCGGTCGTTGCCGCCCCAGCAGAGCACCCTGCCGTCATGGGAGAGCCCGCAGGTGTGGTGGGCGCCCCCCTGCACGGAGGTCATCTCGAGGAAGCTGCTCACCTCCGTGGGAGAGAGCTGGGGGAAGAAGGTCCCGTTTCCCCGCTGACCCCGGAGGTTCCCGCCCCAGCACACACCCTGCTCCCCCGCGTCCACGGCGCAGCCGTGCCCGGCTCCAAGGCCGATGGGGTGGAAGGCCAGCCCCGTCTGGGCGGACTGGGGGGACAGGACGCCCACCGTGAACAGGCCGATGCCCAGGGCGTCGAGCACGTTGACGCCCCCGGAGCGGTTGACGTCGCACATGCGGAAGTCATACGGGGAGACCGGGGTGGGCAGGTTCCCCACGGACATGTTCCCGATGTCCAGGACGTCCAGCACGTTGACGGCCCGATCCTGGCGGCAGTCCCCCACCAGCGCCTGGCTCATGACCACCTGCTCGGGCCCCTGCGGGCCGGCGGAGAACCCGAGGGCCCGCAACCAATCGGGTTCGCCGACCTGGCGGGCCATGCCTATCGAGGCGAGGGAGGGGGCAGCAGCGATCCCCGACAGGACGCGGGTCTCGACGGCCCGCCCCTCCACGCCTCCGGCCACCTCCACCTCCAGGGCCACCGAGGGCGCCCATCCTCCCTCCACCACGTCGAACCCGAAGGCGGCCACGGTCCCCTCCAGGGCCTGCGGGCCCCAGGCCAGGAATCGCAGCGTGCCCTGGGCAGCTCCGCTGTCGTTCACCACGACCAAAGCGCCGGCCTCGAGGACCTGCCCCTGGTAGCGCAAACGGCTGGGGTCGAAGCGCAGCGTGGCCTGGATCCCCTGGAGAAGGGGAGAGGAAGCCCCCTCACCCCCGGGGCCCCCGAGCGCGAGGGCCAGGTGCAGGCGTGCCCCGGCTTCCAGGTGCAGGCCGGAGGCCAGCAGGCTCAGGGGGATCCCCTGGACCGCGGGCGGGAGCGAGCCCGGCTCGGGCAGGAGGGGAACGGAGCGGTCATCACAGCCGGCGAGGGCCAGGATGACGAGGAGGCACACGCCAGGGGCTGGGAGGGGACGGCGGGCAAGCATGACTCGGGCCTTTCATGGTGTGGAGGGGTCGCGGGGCGCCCCTGTCCATCTGCGCAACGAAAAAGGGCCCGACGTTCCCCGCCGTTGCCGGCGTGGCCATCGGACCCTGAGGGTCGCTCCCGATCCCGGGAGCCCCCGTTGCCCCCTCCCACCGCTGGCGGCCGGGCCCGAGCCCGGTTCGGCAGCGCGAGAGGAGGCCGAGATGCAAAGGGACGATCATGATTGGGGCCCCTGCGGCCCGCCACAAGGAGGCCAGGTGGGGTTTTACCGGATCGGTACGAGACCGAAACCTCATCGGAGGGTGTCCAGGGCGAGGTCCTGGAGGAAGAGGGAGCCACCCGCCCTCAGCCTCCAACCTCGAGTTCGGGCGCCAGGCAGGCACCGCATCAATGCTTCGTCAAACCGCCCGCGGACAACGTCAAACTCGCCGGTCCCACCCCCTCAGGCCGATTGACTGC
>JBFYZD010000156.1:0-5515 GCA_041309685.1 Gemmatimonadales bacterium
TCAGGTTGTTGGCCACCAGCCCCTCGCCGTCGGCGAAGAACCCGCGGTACCGCCGGGCGTTGAGCTGCATGCCGGCGGAGGTCACGGAGTTGAAGTCCTCGTTCAGGTCCCGGTCCACCGACCCCGAGTAGTCCACCGTCCAGCGGTGGATCACCGGGATCTCGTGGTAGACGGCGCCCGTGGCGGCGATGGCGCCCCAGGGTGCCCGGCCCGTGGTGTCCTGCTGGTAGAAGGTGGTCTCCCGGTAGCTCTGCCGGTCCATCCCCAGGGTGAGGCGGTGGCGGAACCACTCGAAGGGCATCCAGTTGCCCGTCATCCCGATGGTGGTCCGCTCCAGCCGGTTCTGGTTGTCGTACTCGTTGGCGAGCGCGGGGCTGAACCCCAGGTACCCGGGCGCCCACGGTCCCGTCGGGCCCCGGGCCTTCCCCCGCATGGCGTTCCGGTTGATGCTGTTGGAGGCGTTGTTGTTGAGGGGCTGCATGAGGTGGGTCTGGGTGTAGCTGAAGTTGGTCGTCAGGTCCAGCGTGGGCGAGACCTGCACGTCGAAGTTGGCCCGTCCTCCCATGCGCTTGGAGAAGTTGTTGTGGAACACCCCTTGCTCGTCGCTGCTGTTGAAGGACAGGAAATAGCCGGCCCGGCCGGTGCCGCCCCGGACGGAAACGTTGAGGTCCTGGAGGTTCCCCACCCGCAAGGCGTTCGGGTCCCGGAACATCGGGTTGTCCCTCAGGATGAAGGTTCCGTCGCCGACGTCGATGATGTCTTTCTCGGGAATCCCCGTCTTGAGCTCGGCCTTCCCGTCCTTGCCCTTCCCCCACCACTGGAGGGTGGATGGGCTCTGGCAGCCGGGGTAGCTGCTGGAGGCCTGGTTGGCCACGGAGCAGCGCCAGTAGGTCTGGTAATCCCCCGTGCTCTCCAACCACTCGCTCTGCCCCACCTCCGCCGAGGCGGTCCACTGGGCGGACTCGGCGCCCCGCCGCCCCTTCTTGGTGATGATCTGGATCACGCCGTTGGCCGCGTCCGCCCCGTACAGGGTCGCCGCCGCCGGCCCTTTCAGGACCTCGATGCTCTCGATGTCGTCGGGGTTGAGGAAGTCCAGGGCGGAGCCTCCCTGGTAGGTGCTGCCCGACTCCACCAGCCCGCTCTCGATGCGCACGCCGTCCAGGTAGAAGACCGGCTCATAGCCGGCGTTCAGGGAGCCTGCGCCCCGGATGCGGATGTTGGAGGACGACCCGGCCTGGCCGCTGTTGGACATGAGGGTGAGCCCCGGCGTCCTGGCGGTGAGGAGTTCGGCGAGGGTCTGGATGGGGGCCTCCTCCATCGCCCCGGCCTGGATCGTTCCGATGGCGTTGCCCAGGGTGATCTTCTGCTGGGCCCCGGGGGTGCCAGTGACGATGATCTCGTCCATGGCGATGACCGTCCGGGCCAGCTGGACGTCGAGGATGACCGATTGGTCCGGGATCACCACGACGGTGGTGTCCACGGTAAGGTATCCGATGGAGGTGACCCGGATGGCCCGGGGGCCTGCCGGAACGGACCGAAGCTGGAAGCGGCCATCGGCTCCGCTCACCCCGTACACCCGTGTGCCCAGGACCTGGACCTCGATTCCCGGTATTGGCTGGGCGTCGGCCTGGCTCGTGACCAGGCCCTGAACCGTTCCCGTGGCCTGCGCGAGGCCGGGATCCGCTCCGGCCAGCAGCAGGGCCACGGCCGCGCCCAGGGCGCGAACACTCGTGAGAACACTCCGTCGGATCATGCTCCTTCTCCTTCCCCTTGGGAGTAACGCGGCGGGGTGGAACCCGGACCGGAGGTTGGGTCCCTCCAGTCCCCCGCCGTCGGTGCTACCACACCGACTCGGTCCCGGCAGGCTTCCCCTCTGGGGGGCCGACCCGGCCGGGGGCTATGGAAACGGCCCTGTGGGGCCGAAGAGTCCAGATCAGTCCGGAAGGCTCTGATGAGTGCCCGCTCCTCGAGAAATCGGCGGCCCATGACTCCAACCACCCGGACGGGGCGCGGCACGACCCAGGGTCGGGTTGCCGGACCAGCAAGCCGAGCCACAGGGTTCCGCAAGGAAGAGTCGAAAGAGACTCGCCCGGCCGATCCGCCGTGACGGGGTGGATACCTCTCCTGGGCGATGATCTTCGGGGAAACGATACGGTGCCGGGTTACGGCCCGCAATCTCCCGGCGATGGCCTCCGCGGCCCCGGGCCCCAGGCGGCTTCGAAGCGATTCCGCAGGCAAGCCCCCCGCCTTGACGCCCCCGGGGCCCTCCCGGTATTCCTCACTCGGTTCCCCTTCGGCCCGGTCTCACCTCGGGGAGGTCCCCATGCGCGCCCTGCTCCGCCCTCTCCTCTGCGCCGCCGTCCTGGCTCTGGCGGTGTCTTCTCTCACCCCCCTGGCCGCCCAGTCCCCGGGGGCGGCCCAACCCGCTCCGGACCCGTACGGCGCCCTCCACTGGCGCTTCATCGGCCCCGAGGGGAACCGCTTCAGCGCCGCCGCCGGTATCCCGGGGGATCCCCACACCTATTACGTGGGGGCGGCCTCGGGGGGGGTCTACAAGACCACCGACGGGGGAGTGAACTGGCGCCCCCTCTTCGACGGCCAGCCGGTGCAGTCCATCGGGGCCCTGGCGGTGGCGGCGAGCGACCCCAACGTGGTGTGGGCGGGCACGGGAGAGGGGAAGATCCGCAGCCATATCTCCCTGGGGCAGGGGGTCTACAAGTCCTCTGACGGGGGGGAGAGCTGGACCCTCATGGGGTTGGAGAAGACCGGGCGCATACCCCGGCTGGTGATCCACCCCACCAACCCGGAAGTCGTCTTCGTCTGCGCCCTGGGCCACGCCTACGGGCCCCAGCCGGAGCGAGGGGTGTTCCGGACCACGGATGGCGGCGCCAGCTGGACCAGAGTCCTCTTCGTGGACGAGAACACCGGGTGCTCGGACCTGGCCATGGACCCCTCCAACCCCCGCACCCTCTTCGCCGGGACCTGGCAGCTCGAGATCCACACCTGGGGGCGCAGCAGCGGAGGCCCCGGGGGCGGGCTCCACGTGAGCCGTGACGGCGGCACCACCTGGACGCGTCTGGAAGGGAGCGGCCTGCCCGGGAGCCCGGTGGGAAAGGTGGCGTTGGCCATCGCCCCATCGAACCCCCAGAGGGTCTACGCCATGTTCGAGACCGGGGACGGGATCCCCTGGAACGGCGAGCCCACCCAGGACGGGCAGATCTGGCGCTCCGAAGACGGAGGCCGCCGCTGGACGATGGTGAACCGGGACCGGAACGCCATGGGGCGGCCCCACTACTACTCCCGCATGGCGGTGGCTCCCGACGACGAGGACGAGACCTACTACCTCACCGCCTCGTACGCCCGCTCGATCGACGGCGGACGGACGCTGGAGACCCTCAGGGGGGCCCAGGCCCCGGGGGGCGACCATCACGACATCTGGATCGACCCCACCGACGGCGACCGCCAGATCGTGGCCCACGACCAGGGCCTCTCCATCACCGTCAACCGGGGGAAGACCTGGTTCCGCCAGCGTCTCACCAACGCCCAGATGTACCACGTGACGGTGGACACCGAGATCCCCTACAACGTGCTCGGGAACAAGCAGGACGAGCCCACCTACCGGGGCCCCAGCAACAGCCGCCTGGGGAGCCGGGGAATCCCCCGGGGGATGTGGCACCACGTGGGGGGAGGGGAGAGCGGGTGGGCCACGCCCGACCCCACCGACCCCAACATCGTCTGGTCCAGCGCCTCGGGGTCGGGGATGGTGGGGGGGATCGTGGTCCGCTACGAGGAGGACCGGCGCCAGTTCCGGTCCGTTGAGGTGTGGCCGGAGCAGAGCCGGGGCTCCGCCGCCGGCGTGCGCTACCGCTTCGTCTGGGACGCCCCCCTGCACATCTCCCCCCACGACCACAACACCGTGTACGTGGGGAGCCAGCACGTGCACCGCACCACCAATGGGGGACAGAGCTGGGAGGTCATCAGCCCCGACCTCACCCTGAACGACCGGAGCCGGATGGGTCCTTCCGGCGGCCTCACCGGGGACAACATCGGGGTGGAGTTTGCCGGAGTGGTCTACGGGATCGCCGAATCGCCGTTGGAGGCGGGGCTCATCTGGGCCGGGACCAACGACGGGCTCCTGCACGTGACCCGGGACGGCGGGGCCAACTGGACCAACGTCACCGGAAACCTGCCGGGGCTTCCCGCGTGGCTCTCGGTGCGGAGCATCGCCCCGTCCCGCTACCACCCGGGGACGGCCTACGTGGCCATCGACGGCCACCAGACCAACGTGCGGGAACCCTACGTCTACCGGACCCGGGACTACGGGCGCACCTGGCAGAAGATCGTCACCGGCATCCCCGTGAGCATGCTCAGCTACACCAAGGTCATCGCCGAGGACCCGGTCAGGCAGGGGCTTCTGTACCTGGGTACGGAGAATGCCATCTACGCCTCCTTCGACGACGGGGACCACTGGCAGCCCCTCCAGAACGACCTTCCCCACGCCCCGGTGTCGGGGATCGTGATCCAGGAGCACTTCAACGACCTGGTCATCTCCACCTACGGGCGGGGGTTCTACATCCTGGACGACATCGCCCCACTCCAGCAGCTCACGCCGGAGGTGATGGCGGCGCCGTCCCACCTCTTCGAGCCCAGGGCCGCGTACCGGTTCCGTGAGATCACCCGCCCCGCCACCACCTACGACGACCCCACCACCGGGGAGAACCCCGAGTACGGGGCTTCCCTCAACTACTGGCTCAAGACTCCCGCGGCGTCGGCTCCCACCCTTACCATCTCGGACGCAGCCGGCAGGCTGGTCCGCACCCTCCGGGGGACGAACCGGGCCGGCGTGAACCGGGTCTACTGGAACCTGGAGGACGAGCCCAGCACCCAGGCCCGCCTCCTCACCTCCCCCATGTACGCGGAGCACATCCAGGTGGGGTCCGAAGGGCGGCCGGCCCAGGGCGCCCCCCGACTCTCCATCCTCCAGGCCCCGGGCACCTACACCGTGACGCTCACGGTGGACGGGGCCGAGCACACCCGCCCGCTGGAGCTCCGCAAGGACCCCCACTCCGGCGGCACGGGGGCCGAGGTTGCCCAGCAGAATGCCTTCCTCTACGCCCTCAAGGCCGACCTGGAGAGGGGGGTGGAGGCGGTGCACCGCATCGAGGCCCTGAGGATCCAGCTCCAGACGCTGGTGCGCTTCACCTCCGACACCGAGGCGAAGGCGGCCGCCGCCGGCCTGGAGGAGAAGCTGGTGGAGCTGGAGATGGAGCTGGTGGACCTGCGCCTCACGGGGCAGGGGCAGGACGGGATCCGCTTCGAGGCCAAGCTCCTGCAGAAGCTGGGCTACCTGGCCGGCACGCTCTCCGGGGCCGACTTCCGCCCCACGGACCAGCAGGTAGAGGTCCAGGGGATCCTGCACCGGCAGCTCGGGGAGGCCCTGGGCCGTCTGGATGCTCTGGTGACGGGGGATCTGGCGGCCTTCAACGGGATGCTCCGGGCGAAGGGGTTGGGGGTC
>JBFYZD010000157.1:0-11202 GCA_041309685.1 Gemmatimonadales bacterium
TCAGGTCAGTACCCGTAGGTTCCCACCGGGGCGGCCGATTCCCCGCCGGGGCCGCCGAAGGTGTACCCCGGCAGCGCCAGGAGCTCCAGCTCCCGCCCCGGGACGGGAAGCTGGAGGGGAACGCCTTCGGCGAGGTCTCCCCACCCCCGGCCGTGGAAGTACCAGGGAGCCATCTGGAGTCCTTTGTACAGGGTCTCCAGGCGCACCTCCCACTTCAGCATCTCCAGGAGGTTGCCGCACTGGCCGTTGGGGAGCCTGGGCACGCAGGAGGTGTTGGTGCCGGAGGCGTCGGTGGCGTTGAGCCCCGCGGCCGTGCGGGTCTCGTTGACGATGGCGGCCGCGCCCGCCTGGTTCCCGGTGCGGAGGAGCCCCTCGGCCTTCAGGAGGCGCATCTCCGCCAGCTTCATCTCGGGGGAGTCGGTGCGGGCGGCGGAGGAGAGCCACATGTCCTCCGCGAAATAGCGGTAGTAGGACCAGCGGAAGGTGCCGCGGTCGGGACGGAGCCAACCCACGGAATACCCTCCCGACCCGGTGTAGATGTGGAAGAGGGTGCCGCGGTTGGCCGTGGCGCTCTGGGTGGTGCGGTCGGCCCCCTGGGGGAAGCGCTTGTCGGGGGTGATGATGAGGAAGGGATCGCTCGCCTGATCCGCCGAGAGGTTGGGGTGGCGGCTCAGGACCGGAATGGCGAGCCACTTCTGGTACTGCCCGGAGGTGTCCGCCATCCCCAGGACCTGGTAGCTGAGCTGCCCCCAGGCGCCGTAGCGGAAGATGTTCACCTTGGTTCCCGAGCTGAACCCGCTCGCGGACCGGACGTCGACGTCCCAGGTCGAGGTGATCCCCTTGTCCACGTCGGCGATGACCGACGCCCAGTTCACGGCGGCCCGCTCCGCGGGAGTCCGGGCCACGTTGGCGCGGAAGCGGGCCTTGTAGGAGTAGGCCAGCTTCACCAGCTCCGCCGAGGTCACGCTCCGGGACATCCAGGTGTTGGGGATGGTGAAGGTCTGGCTGGAGGCGGCCGTGATCGCCTTGTCCAGGTAGGCCAGCGCCGCCGTCATGACCTCTCCATAGGGCTGGAGGATCACGGCGTCCTGCTCGATGGTCTCATCGTAGACGTAGGCCTGGTCGTACAGGAGCGCCGCGCTCCCGTGGGCCAGCCCCAGGACGAAGTTCCCGAAGGCGTGGGCCCGGGCCAGGCGGTCGGCGGGAAGCTCCACCGTGCCCCCCTCCAGGGCTTTCAGGCCGTCGACCACGGCCGACACCCCCCGGTAGAGCTGGGTCCAGCAGTAACCCACGTTGTTGCCGTAGTAAACCTGAGAGGCCTTCGAATGGGCCGCCACCTTCGGCCACCCCGAGAAGTCCACCATCCCGAAGTTGGCGGCGGTGCCCGAGTGCTGGTAGGCCATGGTCATGAGGATCGGCCCGGGACCGTTGCTGGAGCTGGTGCAGTTCCACCAGCTCGCCCAACCTCCGCCGATGAGGGCCTCGATGTCGGTGTCCGTGACCAGCGCCCGCTCGGCGTCGGCGGCGTTGGGGTTGGTGATCTCCAGGTCAAGGCATCCGGTGGCGGCGAAGGCCGCGAGGGCGGCGACCGCCATTCTCTTTCGTATGTTCATGGTCTCCGCCCCCTTAGAAGATGATCTCGACGCCGAACGTGACCGTCCGGAAGTTCGGAGAGTTGTACCCGTCCTGGCGGGACAGCGCCGCCGAGCCCGGACCTCCGCCGGACTCGCCCACGTCCGGATCGTAGCCGTCGTACTTGGTCCAGGTGAGGAGGTTGCGGCCCGTGAGGGTGAAGGTCACCGCTTCCATCCTGTCCATGAGCGGGAGCCGGTTCAGGGTGTTGCTCCCGGCCCGGTAGCGGACCGACAGCTCCTGGAGCTTGAGGAAGCTGGCGTCGTCCACGAAGGCGGAGCTGGGCACGAGCCCCGACGCCCCGTACAGCCGGTCATAATACCCCACGGGCTTCTTCAGCTCGTCGGGCTTGCCCGACTGGTCCATGATGCCGGAGTAGCTCTGGAAGGTGGCCCACTGGAGGGGCTGGTTGTACACGTTCAGCCCCTGGATCGCCCGGAAGAGGGCGTAGAAGGTGAAATCGCGCCAGGTGACGGTGTTGGCGAAACCCACGTTGAAGTCCGGCGTGGTGGTGCCCAGGGGCATGAAGGTGGTCACCTCGCCCGTGACCCGGTCGGTCCCCTGCGCCTGGAAGGGGGTCCCCCAGGTGATCGCGCCGCCCCGGATCGTGATGGGGGCGGTGGTGCCCCACCAGGTCTTGGTGGCCCCGAGGGAATCGGTGTAGGTCTGCCAGCCGTTCTGCCAGGAGCCGGCGCCGCCCACCCAGACCAGGAAGCCGTCGTCGTTCTTCTGGAACTGGGTGCAGTCCGTGCCTTCGGGCAGGTGGGCGCACTTGGTGGCGAACTGGAAGCCGTAGAACGAGCCGATGGCCTCGCCCTCCCGCACGTAGAAGTTGGTGTCGAGACCCTGGTCACCCGTTCCGGTCTGGTAGGCCGGCACGTCCAGCTGGGTGATTTCCTGCCGGGTGCGGTCGAAGAGAAGGCGGGTGTTCCAGCTGAAGGTGGGCGAGCGGAAGAGGGTGGCGTTCAGCGTCGCCTCGAAGGTGTTGCTCTCGAGGGTGCCGGCGTTCCGCCACTGGCTGCCGAAGCCGGTGTAGGCCAGCGCCGGGACCTGCAGGATCTGGTCCTCCACCACGGACATGGCGTAGGTCAGGTCCAGGGAGACCCGGTCGAAGAGGAGCAGATCGACCCCCATCTCCTGCTCCGTGGAGTGCTCGGGCTTCAGGTCCCGGTTCCCCAGGGTCACCGGGGTGATGGCCCCGGCGCTCACCGAGTAGGTCTCATACTGGGCGGCGAAGCTCGGGGTGGTGCCCGCCGTGCCGATGGAGTACCGGAGCTTCATGTCGTTGACGCCCGGGACGTTGAACCAATCCTCCTCCGAGAGCCGGTAGGCCCCGGCGCCCCGGTAGTACCAGTGGCGCCTCTCGTCCGGGCCGAAGCGGGAGGAGCCGTCGTTGCGGATGAGGCCGTCCAGGATGTAGCGGTCCTTGTAGTCCAGGTTCGTGATGACGAAGAACCCGTCCGCACGGGTGAAGTTCGAGCTGGAGCTGGCCGAGATCTGCTCGTCGGGGATGTTGCTGAAGGTCCAGACGCCCTGGGCGGTGAACTCCGATCCGTTGGTGGAGGTGGTGTAGTAGTCCTCGCTCTCCACCAGGTAGCGCACCAGCGTGGTGGTGTTCAAATCGTCGAACCGCTTGTTGAACTGCGCCGTGAGGGAGGCGTTCATCCCCTCGGTCCGGGAGTTGGATTGGCCGAGGGAGCCCTCCGTCCGGACGAAGGTGGCGGAGTAGATGGGCTTGGGCCGGAAGCTCTCGCTGTTGTAGTCCAGACGGTCGTACGAGACCACGCCCTGGAGGTTGAACCAATCCCGGGGGGACCAGCGGGCGTCGATGCTCCCCAGGTAGCGTCCGCGGACGTAGTAGTTCTTGGTGGTGCTCATGGTGTACAGCGGATTCACGTTGTCGTTGAACGGATCCGGCTTGATGATGATGGCGTTCTCGATGGTGGGATCGGGGGCCATGAGGTCCACTCCCGCTGGCATGCGGGTGAGCTGGAAGATGTTCCCGTCGTTGGAGCTGGCCCGGGTCCGGGAGTAGAGGGCGGTGGCCGAAAGGGTGAGGTTGGACCGGATGGACTGGTCCACGTTCACCCGGAAGTTGTTCCGCACCGCTCCGTCGTGGAAGGGGAGGATCCCCCCGTCGTCCTGCCGGTTGAAGGTCACGTTGAAATTGGTCCCGCCGGAGCGACCCGCCACGCCCAGGTAGTTGGTCATGTAATTACCGCCCTGGAAGAACCGGTCCACGTGGTCATAGGTTCTCCCGGGCCACTCCTCCTGCTGGATGGTGTTCCAGGCGCTCGCCGCCGCCCCGGGGAGGGCCATCTGGCCGGCCAACCGGACGGACTTGCAGTTGAGCCAGTCGCACGGGGTACCGTCCTGTTGGAGGAACTGGTCCCCCTGCATGGCGAACTGGTGCCTCTGGGTGAGGTTGAAGCGTCCCGGAAGCTGGTTGGCTCCGTACTCCGACCGCAGGGTGTAGCGGACGTTGTCCTGGGCCACGTTCCTCCCGCGGGCGGTGGTGATCTGGATGACGCCGGCGGCCGCCCTGGAGCCGTACAGCGAAGCGGCGGCCGCGCCCTTCACAACCTCGATGGACTCGATGTCCGAGGCATCGATGTCCACCACGGACGAGGAGAGGATCACCCCGTCCACGATGTAGAGGGGCTCCTGGCTCCGGTTGCTGGCGTTGATGCTGGTGGGACCCCGCAGCAGGATGGTGGGGGCCGTGCCCGGCCGCCCGGAGGCGGAGACCACGGTGGCGCCGGCCACCTTCCCGGTGATCATGGAGGCGGCGTCGGTGTTCTGCACCGGCACGGCGGCCTGAGTGAGGCGGTCCACGGTGAAGGCCAGCTTCTTGCGGGTGGCCTCCCCCGCGACGCCGGTGACGACGATCTCGTCCAGGTCCAGCACCGCCAGGGTGAGCTCGAAGTCCAGGACGACGGTCTCCCCCGCCAGGACTAACGCTTCCCGGGTGACGGAGCCGAAGCCCAGGTAGGTGACCCTGACCTCCCGGCGGCCTGCGGGGGCCCCGGTGATCAGGTAGGTACCGTCGGCGCTCGATAGGGTGCCGCGCTGGGTGCCGACCAGCTCGACCTGGGCCCCCGGAATGGGCTGCCCGTCCGTGGAGCCCGCGACCCTGCCGCGGATCACTCCCGCGCCCTGGCCGTGCGCGCTCCCCGGCCCGCCGAGGACCAGGGGCAGCGCCAGCAGGAAACAGGCCCACCTACGACTCATGAGATTCATTGCATGCCTCCGTGGGTGGGAAGGACACTCCGGCCTCGGTCTGGGGCCGGAGGAGTCGTGCCCCTCCTGATGTTCGGTCCCTTCTGAGGAGCGGTCCGGCCCTCGGACTGCGGGGGGGCCGGGACCGTGTGCCGATGCCGTCGGCCCGGTCAGTCCTCCTTCTGGGGTGGTGGGGGTCGGGAGCCTCTGGAGAGAGGAGAGGGGAGCGGGCAGGTTCCAGGAGGGGAGAGGGAGGCTGGGAGGCCTGCCGCGCCGCCGGGGCGCCCGATGGGCGCCCAGGAAAGGAAAGGAGTGCCGAGGACGGACCGGGATGGCGACACCAAACCTCCTGCGGGTCCCGGGCCCCGGTTGTGGGGACCCATTCGGTTGCTCACGCGAAGGACCGGAAGCCCGGCGCCAGGGCCCGGGTGGAACCGGTCTCAGCTATGACCGCAAACGCCGTCGCCCGGCGCTGTATCCTGGGAGGACCAGGTCGCCTGAAGCCGCGACGTTGGGTGAAAGGAAAAGAAAGAAATGGGGCGGGGGCCAGCCGGAGGCGTCCTCCGTCCCAGGGTGCGTTTCCACCTTGGTGTTCAGAATGCGCCGCCGGGGGAGGGATGTCAACCGCTATCCCCCTCCCGGCACGGGGATGAAGAGGGGCGCCCCCGGCCCCACCGGGATCCCGAGGAGGAGCCACACGGCGAAGAGGGTCACCCACACCAGGAGGAAGACCACCGTGTAGGGGAGCATGGTGGCGATCACCGTGCCGATCCCCGCTTTGGGGTCCCAGCGAGCCACGAACGCCACGATGAGGGCGAAGTAGGTCATCATGGGGGAGATGATGTTGGTGGTGCTGTCCCCGATGCGGTAGGCGGCCTGGGTCAGCTCCGGGGAGTACCCCAGGAGCATGAGCATGGGGATGAAGACCGGCGCCATGATCGCCCACTTGGCCGAGGCGCTCCCCATGAAGAGGTTGATGAAGGCCGAGATGAACACGAAGGCCACCAGCAGGGGGATGGGCCCGAGCCCGCTGGCCTTCAGGAGCTCCGATCCCTTCACGGCGATGATGAGCCCCAGGTTGGTCCAGTTGAAGTAGGCCACGAACTGGGCGGCAAAGAAGACCAGAACCATGTAGAGGGCCAGCGTCTCCATGGCCTTCCCCATCCCCTTCATCACCTGGGTATCGTTCCTGTAGGTCCCGGCCCCCACCCCGTAGGCGATTCCGGTCCCGGCACCCACCAGGAAGATCATGGCCACGATCCCCGACATGAAGGGGGAGCGCAGGAGGGCGCCGGTGGCGGGGTCGCGGAGCCACCCAGCCCCGGGGAAGGAGCCCGCCGGGACGGCCGACCACACCAGGAGGAGGGTGATGGCGAGGGTGGCCGCCAGGGCCCAGCGCAGCCCCCGGGTCTCCTCCGGGGTCATGTCCCTCAGCTCCTCGGGCTTCTCGTCCCCCGTGTAGGCGCCCAGGCGGGGCACCACCACCTTCTCCGTCACCCAGGTGCCCGCGGCGGAGATGAAGAAGGTGGAGGCGAACATGAAGTAGTAGTTCGCCGTCGGGTTCACCACGTAGGCGGGGTCCAGGATGCGGGCCGCCTCTTCGGAGAGCCCCGCCAGGAGGGGGTCCACGGTGCCCAGGAGGAGGTTGGCGCTGTAGCCGCCCGACACGCCGGCGAAGGCCGCGGCCAGCCCGGCGATGGGGTGGCGCCCGGCCGCCAGGAAGATGGAGGCCGCCAGGGGGACCAGGAGGACGTAGCCGATCTCGCTGGCGGTGTTGGACATGACGCCGGCGAAGACGATCACGAACGTGAGGAGGCGCTTGGGCGCCGACATCACCAGGAGCCGGAGCGCGGCGGCGATCAGGCCGCTCCCCTCGGCGATCCCGATCCCCAGCATGGCCACCAGCACCGTGCCCAGGGGGGCGAAGGAGGTGAAGTTGGTCACCATGCTCGTGAGGATGCGGTGCAGCCCCGTGATGGAGACCAGGTTCACCGGGCTGATGGCCTCACCGGTTCCCGGGTGGGTCACCACCAGGTCGAACCAGGAGGTCACCCATGACGCCAGCACCACCAGGAGCGCCATGGTGGCGAAGAGCGTCCCCGGGTGGGGAAGGGCATTGCCCACCCTCTCGATGAAGGAGAGGGAACGGGTAAGCCAGTTCTTCCGGGGGGGCTCGGCTCCCGCCCCGACGGTCGAGGGTTGCTCCGCCACGCCTGCCTCCTGGGTAGGGGTTCCAGGGTCCGGCCCTGAGTCCGTTCGCAGATAAGGGGCGGATTCTAGGGCGTCCCGGCGCGTCGCGACAGGGGCGGTGCGGCGGGGCGCGCCCCGGGGCCGTCCCGGCTGCGGCGCCCTCCGCCCCCTGCCCTCAGCTCACGAAGAGACGGTTGCTGGCGAAGTGGGGTTCGGACGTCAGGTTCACTCCCAGCTTGCGCAGACCGGCCTCGTCCCCCGCGGTGGGCATGTGGGTCATGTGGACCTCGCAACCCCGGAGCTGCCGGAGGGTCGCCAGCGCGGCCTCGGCCCGGGGGTCGGATGCGGCGCTGATGGCCAGGGCGATGAGGGCCTCCTCGGCGTCCAGGCTCACCCGTTTCCGACCCAGGACGTCCTTCTTGAGGTGGCTGATGGAGCGGATCACCTCCCGGGGGAGCAGGTCCTGCTCCGGGGGGATGGCGGCCAGGCGCTTGGCGGCGTTCAGGATGAGGCTGGCCGCCGCGTGCACCCGGGGAGAGTTGCTCCCGGTAACGATCCCCCCGTCGGGGAGCTCCAGCGCCGCCCCGACATGGATCCCGTCGGCTCCCTTCCCCTCGGCTCTCCCCCGTTCCGCCGCCTCCCGCGCCGCCCCCACCACCGAGCGGCTCTCGGGGGTGAGGCCCATCTCGTTCATGAGAAGCTCGATGCGCTGCACCGTTTCCGCGTCCACCAGCCCCATGGAGCGCTCGCAGGCGTAGCGGAAGTACCGCCGCACGATCTCCTGCCGGCCCGCTTCCCTCACCGCCCCGTCGTCCACGATCCCGAACCCGGCCCGGTTCACCCCCATGTCGGTAGGGGAGGCGTAGAAGGAGTTGCCGCCCGTGATGCGCTCGATGATCCGCTTGAGGAGGGGGAAGGCCTCCAGGTCCCGGTTGTAGTTGACGGCGGGCTGGTTATAGGCCTCCAGGTGGAAGTGGTCGATCTGGTTCACGTCCTTGAGCTCGGCGGTGGCGGCCTCGTAGGCGGCGTTCACCGGGTGCTTCAGGGGGAGGTTCCAGATGGGGAAGGTCTCGAACTTGGCGTATCCGGAGCGGAGCCCCCGCCGGTGGTCGTGGTAGAGCTGGGAGAGGCAGGTGGCCAGCTTCCCGCTCCCGGGACCGGGGCCGGTCACCACCACGATGGGCTTCTCCGTCTCGACATGGGAGTTGGCGCCGTACCCTTCCTCGCTCACCACGACCTCCACCTCGGTGGGGTAGCCCCGGGTGAACCGGTGGGTGTGGACCTGGACCCCCCGGTTCAGAAGCTGGGCCTTGAAGGCCGCCGCGGCGGGCTGCCCTTCGTAGCGGGTGATGACCACGGCCCGCACCGGGACCCCCCGGTCGCCCAGGTCGTCCATGAGCTTCATGGCGTCGGCGTCGTAGGTGATGCCGAAGTCGGCGCGCATCTTCTTCCTCTCGATGTCCCCGGCGTAGATGCAGAGGATGACCTCGGCTCTTCCTCCGAGCTTCTGGAGGAGGCGCATCTTCACATTGGGGTCGAAGCCGGGGAGGACCCGGGCGGCGTGGAAGTCGAAGAGGAGCTTCCCCCCGAACTCCAGGTAGAGCTTGTCGCTGAAGCGGGCTACCCGCTCCTGGATGGCGTCGGTCTGTTCCTCGAGGTATTTCTCGTTGTCGAAGCCGGGGCGAAGAGGCACGGGCGGGGAGCCTGGAGAGGGGTTGGGGCCTGCGAGCCGCGCGACGGGGAAGAATAGGCCCGGCCTCCGCCTTTGGCCAACCCGGGAGCCAACCCGGGGAACCCGGGTCGGGATCCCATGTTAAGAGGATGTAAGCCTTGGCCTTCCGGGGTTCCTCCTAACGATCCCGGCCCCTAATCTGTCTAAGAGTGTGGATGAAGCGCCCATTCCGGAGGCTGACCCCCGTGTCTACCCATCGCAGGTGCCCGGCCGCCGGCCGGGGTGGATTCACCCTCATCGAGATCCTGGTGGTCATCGCGGTGATCGCCATGCTGGCGGCTCTGGTGGCGCCCAACGTGTTCCAGCACGTGGGAACCGCCAAGGACGCCACCGCCCGCTCCCAGATCGAGCTCCTGGGCGCCGCCCTGGACGCCTACCGGCTGGACAACGGGCGCTACCCCACCACCGACCAGGGCCTCGAGGCCCTCCGGATCCAACCCGTCATTCAACCCCTCCCCGGCAACTGGAGGGGGCCGTACCTGCGCAAGGACGTCCCCGCCGACCCCTGGGGGTTCTCCTACATCTTCCTCTCCCCCGGGGAGATCAACCCGAACGGGTACGATCTCCTCTCCCTGGGAGCGGACGGGGAGCCGGGTGGTGTGGGCGAGGACGCCGACGTGGTGAGCTGGTAGGAGCCCGTGCCCCTTTTCGCCTATCGGGCCATCGACGCCCAGGGACGCCGGACGCGGGGGCGGCTGGCCGCCCCTACCTCCGAGTCCGTGGTGCGCGACCTGGAGGGGAAGGGGCTCCTGGCCCTGGCGGTGGAGGAGGATCGCCGGTCCTCCAACGGGAACGGGGGCCTGGGGATGGGGCGGCGCCAGGCGGTGCTGGAGTTCACCCGGGCCGTCGCCTCCCTCCTTCCGGCGGGCATGCCCCTGGCCAAGGCGTTGGCGGCGGGCGCCGCCTCGGCCCCCGCCTCGTTCCGCCCCGCCCTGGATGCCCTCCGGTCCAAGGTGGAGCGGGGCGAGGAGCTGGCCTCCTGCCTGGCCGAGCACCCGGGCCTCTTTTCCTCCCTGTATGTGGGGATCGTCCGGGCCGGGGAGAAGAGCGGTTCCCTGGACACCGCGTTCCAGCGCCTGGCGACCCACCTGGAGCGGGAGGGGGAGCTGCGCTCGAAGCTCGTGTCCATGTCCATCTACCCGGCTCTCCTGGGGGTGGTCGGGATCGGCGCGATCCTGGTGCTGGTCCTCTTCGTCCTTCCCAGATTCTCCGACCTCCTCCTCTCCTCCGGAGCGGCGCTGCCCGCCACCACGGCCGCCGTGGTGGGGGTGGCCATGGTGGTCCGGGAGGAGTGGTGGCTGGTGGCGGCCCTCCCGCCCCTGGTCCTGGTGGCGCTGGCCTGGCTCCGGACCACCGAGGCGGGGCGCCGGACCGGTTCCCGGACGGCCGTGCGGCTCCCCCTCATCGGCACCTGGAGGCGCCAGCACCTGGGAGCCAGCTTCGCCCGCATGGTGGGAGAGCTCCTGTCGGGAGGTGCTCCTCTCCTCCTGGCCCTCCAGGACGCCCGGGACTGCATGACCGACGCGGTGGCCCAAGCCGAGACGGACCGGATCAGGACCCTGGTGCGGGAGGGGAGCAGCCTGAACGCCGCCATCGCCCAGGGGGGGCTCTTTCCCCCGGTCCTGGCCCAACTGGTGGCTCTGGGGGAGGACGCCGGCCGGTTGTCGGACTTCCTCCTGAAGGCGGCGGAGCTCCTGGAAAGGAAGACGGAGCGGACGCTGGAGCGGTTGGTGGCGCTGGTGGAGCCCGCGATGATCGTGGGGTTCGGGGGGATCGTGGCCGTGGTGGCGCTGGCGCTTCTCCAGGCCATCTACGGCGTGAACGCGAGGTCCTTCTGATGAAGCGGACTCCGGGCCGGGCCAGGGGCGGTGGGGGCGCCGGCGGGCGCTCCCGGGCCGGGATCACCCTCCTGGAGCTGGTGACGGCGCTGCTCATCATCTCCCTGGCGGTCGCGGTGGCGGTGCCGGCCTTCCTCAGCCTCGGCCAGGAGGACGACCGCCTCCGGGCCACCCGGCGGGTGGAGACGCTCTTCCGGCTGGCCCGGGACTCCGCCATCACCAGCGGGCTCCCGGTGACGGTGGTCATCGACTCGGTCACCGAGCTGGTGTGGCTCGACACCCCCGGGCGGATCCGCCTCGGGACCCGGGAGGCCCCCGAGGTGGAGACCTCCCTCTTCCGGAGCGCCGACACGAACCCGAGCCTCTCCCTTCTCGGGGGGGAGGAGGCGCTGGAGGCGCTCAAGCCCGGCGAGCCTCTGGGCCTCCCCGAGGGGGTACGAATGGAGCTCCCCCGGGCCCGGACCCGCTTCACCTTCCAGCCCACCGGCGCGGCGCTGGCCGATACCCTTCTTCTCACGGGCCCCGTCGGAACGCTGGCGGTGACCATCGACCCCTGGACCGGCGACGTGAGGGTGCGCTGAGATGGAGACC
>JBFYZD010000158.1:0-2788 GCA_041309685.1 Gemmatimonadales bacterium
CGGCGAAGGAGAGGCGCCTCACCTCCCCGACCGGCTCCCGCACCCGGTGGACCCCCTCCGGCGCCCGGTCGCTCCCCCGGTTCTCCCAACCCATGAGCCCCTCCCGGTCGAAGAGAAGGGCCCGATGGGCCTCCCTGTCCTGAACGGCGAGGGACGCCACCGGCGCCTCGCCGTGGCGGGCCGCGCCCCGGGCGTGCCCCGCCAGCAGCCCTTCCAGGGGGATGGCCGAGAGCACGTCCACGTTGTGGAGGAGAAAGGGCGTGCCCTCCCGGAAGAGGTGGGCCGCGGCGAAGAGGCCCCCACCCGTTTCGTAGGGGCCGCCCGGCTCGGGGGAAAGGACGAATTCAGGGCCGCCCGGCGCCCGCTCCCGGACCCAGGCCCGGATCTGCTCCTCGAGGTGGCTCACGTTGATGATGATCCGGCCCGCCCCCGCCGCCACCACCCGCTCCAGCACCCGCTCCAGGAGGGGACGCCCCCCCACTCGCACCAGCGCCTTGGGAACCGACTCGGTGAGGGGGCGCAGCCGGGTCCCCTCCCCCGCCGCCAGGATCATGGCCTCCATCAACCCTCCGCCAGCTTCCGGTGGGCCAGGCGGACCCCGACGCGGGGATGCCTTTCCTTGAGGTAGGCCGCCAGCTTTCCCGCAAAGAAGACCGACCGGTGCCGCCCCCCCGTGCACCCGAAGGAGATGGAGAGGCTCTCGAACCCCCGGCTCACGTACTCCTCCACCTGGAGGTCCACCATTCCCCGGACGCTCTCCCAGTACTCCTGCACCTGGGGGGAGGCCTCCATGAAGTCCGCCACCGGGTCGTCCTCCCCGGTGAGCGCCCTGAGCCCTTCATGATGGTGGGGGTTGGGAAGGGCCCGGCAGTCGAAGACGAACCCGCCCCCGTGCCCCTCCCCGTCCGGAGGGTACCCGTCCCGAAAGGAGAAGCTCTGCACCAGGACGGTGAGGGCGCTCCTGGCCACTCCACCCCCCCCGGGCCCCGCCCACCGCTCCACGATGCGCCGGAACACCGCCTCCATCTCCGGAAGGGGGATGGGCAGGCCCCCATCCAGGACGCTCCGCAGGTTCACGGCGGCATGGGGCACGCTCTCCAGGAAGCGCCGCTTCCGCTCGAAGAAGCCCCGGTAGCCGTAGGCGCCCATGGCCTGCATGAGGCGGATGAGGACGAAGCCCGTGTAGTGGTGCCGGAAGCGCTCCCGGTCCACGGAGACCAGCCCCCCCAGGGCCTCGAGGTAGTGCTCCAGGAGCTCCTCCCTCAGAGGGGGGGGGAGGTTGGCTTTGGCGTCGAAGAGGAGGGAGGCCACGTCGTACTGGAGAGCGCCCTTCCGCCCACCCTGGAAGTCGATGAACCAGGGCTCCCCGGACCGGATCATGACGTTCCGCGACTGGAAATCCCGGTAGAGGAAGTAGTCGGCATCGGCCTCCAGGAGGAGCTCCATGAGGCTGGCGAAGTCGTCCTCCAGGCGCTGCTCGCTGAAGGGAACGTGGGCCAGCTTGAGGAAGTGGTACTTGAAGTAGTTCAGGTCCCACCGGATGGAACGGTTGTCGAACGCCTGCCGGGGGTAGGCGAGGCGGTAGTCGATGACCTCGTGACCCCGCACCTGGAAATGGGGAAGCAGGGCCAGGGTCTTCCGGTAGAGCTCCTCCGCCTCCGGCGGGAAGGTCCCGGCATCCTGGGTGAGTCGGGCGGCGGTGAGGGCCTTGAACAGCGTGGTGTCCCCCAGGTCCTCCTCCAGCCAGACGCCCGCTTCCCGGTCGTCGCCGTAGATCTCCGGGACCGGGAGCCCGATCCCCCGGAAGGCCCGGGCAAAGGCCAGGAAGGCCCGGTTCTCCTCGTGATCGGGGCCGATCCCTCCCACCGCCGTCTCCCCGTCCCGGGACACCAGGCGGAAATACTGCCGGGTGGAGCCGTCGGAGACCACTTCCAGGATGGCGCCGGGCCGGTGGCCGTAGCGCTCCTCGAAGAGCTTGATGATGCGTTCCTTCATGGAGTGTCTTCCTCCCTCCTTCCGAGTCCCGAGCCCCCCGGGGACACCGCCCCGTTCCTTCCCGAAGATGCGGAAACGCCGGTCGGCTGGCGAGGGAGCGGACCCCGGGATGGACCTCCGGGCCCCGCGGGGGGTAGCGGCTCTGTTCCCGTCATTGCGGACCATCCCAGCCGTTCGAAGGAGGACTCATGCGCCTATTCCCCATCCTGGCCCCGGCTCTGTTCGCCGCCACCGCCGCCGCCGCCGCCCCCTGGGCCACGCCCGCCCACGCCCAGGAGCCCTCCTGCTACCTGGCCCGCGGCACCATGGAGCAGGCCGCGGCCCGTCCCTCCCCCCTGGGGGAGACCGCCATCGCCCTGGGGGGCCAGACCGCCAAGCTCTGCTACGGCCGTCCCAAGGCCAACGACCGGAAGGTCATGGGGGAGCTCGTCCCCTTCGGCCAACCCTGGCGTCTGGGGGCCAATGAGGCCACCGCCCTCCACCTCCCCTTCGCCGCCAAGGTCGGCGGCGTGGCGCTGGAGCCCGGGAGCTACTCCATCATCGCCGTCCCGGGGGAGCGGGAGTGGGAGATGGTCCTGAACCGGAACGTGGAGCGCTGGGGGATTCCCATCGATGACGCCGTCCGGGGAGCCGATGTGGGGAGCTTCAAGCTGCCGGCCCAGTCCACCGACGCCATGGTGGAGCAGCTCACCTTCCGGTGGGAGTCCCACGGGGAGTCCATGGGCCACCTGGTGATGGAGTGGGAGCACACCCGGGTGCAGATCCCGCTGGAGAAGGGGATGTAGCCTCCCGA
>JBFYZD010000159.1:0-3653 GCA_041309685.1 Gemmatimonadales bacterium
GGCGGTGCTGGTCACTCTCCTGGTGGCGGCCGGACTCCTCTTCCGGAGCTGGGACGCCACCCGCCTCGTGGATCCGGGGTTCGGCAGGGAGCCCACCGCGCTCCTCTCCTTCATGATCCCCTCGGAGGACTACGCCGACGCGGAGGGCCTGGAGCTGATCAGGGCCTTCCGTGAGGAGGCCTTGCGTCTGCCCGGTGTCACCCGGGTGGGCGTCATCTCCAACGTCCACCTGAACACGGTGAACCGGATGGTCCTGGAGGTGAACGTCGATGGGGTGCCCCCCGCCGAGGGGCGTTCGGCCCATCCGGTAGACTTCACCTCAGTGGACGGGGGCTTCTTCGAGGCCGCGGGGATCACCCTCCTGGAGGGGAGGAGCTTCGACGACGGGGACCGGGCCGACGCGCCTCCCGTGGCCATCGTCAACGAGGCCATGGCCCGCCGCTTCTGGCCAGGCCGGAGTCCCCTCGGCCGCACGATCGGGGTGGAGGTAGCCGGTTGGCCCCATCCCACGGTGGTGGGCGTCGTATCCACAGCAAAGATCCGATCCCTGGGTGAGGCCCCGACACCCTTCCTCTATCTTCCCTACACCCAGGAGTACAACGCCTGGGTCTCGCTCCTGGCCGTCAGCCGCGGAGATCCCCGTGCGGCGGCCGGGCAGCTTCGCACGCTGCTGCGGGAGCGCTATCCGGCCCTCGTCGTCACCAATTCCACTACGCTGGAGGATCATGTTGGGGTCATGCTCCTCCTGCGGCGCCTCTCCGTGGTCGCCTGCGGGCTCTTCGCCGCCGCCGCCCTGGGTCTGGCCGTCCTGGGGCTCTATGGCGTGGTGGCGCACACCGTGGCGCGGGGCGCGAAGGAGATGGCAATCCGCCTCTCCCTGGGGGCGGATCCGGGAACCGTGGTGGCCCTTCAGCTCCGCCGGGGTCTGCAACTGGTCGTGGTCGGCGGCGTGCTGGGGCTACCGGGGGCGCTGGTGGTCGCCAGGGCCATGGAGGAGTTCCTCTTCGGCGTGACCCCCTCTGATCCTCTTACCTTCCTCGGTGTTGCGGGGCTCCTCCTGGGCACGGCCTTCCTGGCGGCCTACCTTCCAGCCAGGAGAGCCGCCAGGGTGGACCCGGTGGTGTCCTTGAAAGCGGAGTGAGGGGGGCCTGCGGGTAGCGCTGGGAAGCGAGTGGGGTAGATTCCTCCCAGGATCCCAACCAGCCGGAGGCAACCCATGCCCGTACGCCCGACCCGCTCCGTTCCCGTGGAGTTCGTCCCCGCCGGGGCCGGCACCACGAAGCAGGTCCTCATCGGCTCCGACGAGGGACCCAACTTCGCCCTGAGGAAGTTCATCATGGAGCCCGGCGGAGGAATGCCCCTGCACACGAACACCGTGGAGCACGAACAGTATGTGCTCCGGGGCCGAGCCCGCGTCGTCATCGGTGACGACCTGATGGAGGTGGGCAAGGACGATGTGGTCTTCATCCCCGCAGGGGTGCCCCACTCCTACCAGACCCTCGGGAATGAGCCCTTCGAGTTCCTCTGCGCGGTGCCGAACCTCCCGGATGAGACCACCATCCTGGAGTCTCCTGTCGAAGGGGAGGGGTTCTCCCCCGAGGAGGTTCCGGCCTGATAGGGTGGAGGGCGGAGTGGACAAGGGACCACCGAACGGCCCGGTCAGCGTGAGGTCCCGGCTCCCGGCTCAGCCGTCCCTCTCCCGCCACAGCACGGCCGTCACGCACCCGATGCTCCCGGCGGCCTTTCCGATCTCCTCCACCTCCGCCGTGAGGCACTCCACCCCCAGCTCCTCGTAGAAGGTCTGGGTGTCGGGGTTGCCCGCCGGCATCACGATCCTCCGGGGTCCCAGCACCACGAAGTTCAGGGCGGAGCTCTCCCGGGCCTCTCCGTCGTCGGGGAGGAAGACGACCTGGCAGCCCAGCTCCTCCATCGCTTCCGCCGAGTCGGTGGGAAAGAGCCCGGGCCAGGCGATGGCCAGCGCCCGGTCCACGATGCGGAGCTGCCCCATGAGGTGCATGGTCCCGGGGGGCAGGAGGGTGTCGACCACCCGCGCCCCCATCTCCTCCAGGGTGGCCCGGACCTGGGCGGCCCCCTCGGCGTTGGTCCGCAGCCCCTGGGCCAGGAGGGCGGTGTTTGGCCCGAGCCACATCAGGTCCGCCCCCTCGAAGGTGCCGCCTCCCCGAACGGACCGGAGGATCGGCACCCCCAGGTCGGCCAGGGCCCGGGCCACCCAACGCTCCTCCCCGGCCCGCATGCGGGAGGCGGGCCTGCCCACGATGGCCCCCTCCGGGGTCATGACCATGAGGTCGGCTGCGAAGAGCTGGTTGGGTGGGGGGAGGGAAGGGGGATCCACGTAGTGCACGGCGACCCCTTGGGACCGGTAGAGCTGGGCCAGGGCGTCGTGTTGGATCTGGAGGATCACGGGGTCCGGGGCCTCCAGCATGAGCGCTCCCTCCGGATCTTCCGCCACCCCCTCCACCTCCCGCCCCGGCCGGTGGAGGAGAACGGCTCTCAGGGGACGCCACTCGGAATCGATCCCGCACCCCTCCCACAGGGATCCCAACTCATCCCGAAGGCGGGTGGCGCGGGGCTCCCAGCCGGGCCCTCCGTAGGCCGGGGGAAGGGGTGCGCCCGTGGTGCTCATGGATGGCCTCTCGTGCCGGTTGGGGGTGCGGCGGTCCCGGGGGGGGGTGGCCCGGGTCACCTGAACAGGGGGAAGATCTCCCCGAACATCCGCTCCCGCACCCGGTACAGGATCTGCCGCGTCGCGGGGCGGGCCGTGCTCTCCGGGCCCGCGCCCACCGTGTTGAAGGCGGCGATGGCCCCTGTCTTCGCCACGGGATCGATGTAGATGAACGCCTGGAAGGCTTTCTGGCTCCCGGTGTGCCCCACGAAACTCATCCCCCGGTACTCCTCCAGGAAGAAGCAGAGCGCCATGGCTTCCTTCACTCCCCCGGCCTCGCCCGCCGGGACCTCCTCCACCCACATCTCCTCCAGGGAGGACCGCTTCAGCACCTGGCCGTACATGGCCCGTTGCTCCGGCGTCCCGGTGTCGGTGAGGAAGGCCAGGTAGAGGGCCATGTCCCCCAGGGGGGCGTTCAGTCCGCCGTTGGAAACGGTGATCCCCGTATCGAAGTCCAGACCGTTGGCCGTGGGCACGCCGTCGCGTACCGTGTAGTTGTTGGACCGGTCCTTCAGCAGGTGGTAGGGCGTGTAGTCGAAGTAGCTCCGGTGCATCCCCAGGGGCCTGAGGATGTTCTTCTCCACGTACACCTCCCATTCCTCTCCGCTCAAGCGCTCGATGACCTGCCCCAGGAAGACGATCCCGGGGTTGGAGTAGGAGTAACGGCTCCCGGGGGGAAAGAGGATCTCCGTGTAGGGCATCATGGCCACGAGCTGTTCCCACCGCGTGGGCTCGTGGGGGTGCCAGCTCTCCTCGCCACCCCAGGGCCAGGTCCCGTCCCGGAAGCCCGCGGAGTGGGAAAGGAGGTGCCGGAGGGTGATGGCCTCCAGGGAGCCGAAGGGATCGTGGACCTCCCCGAGCTCGGGGACGTAGTCCAGGATCGGGTCGTCCAGCTCCAGCATCCCCCGGTCGCGGAGCTGGAAGATCGCGATCCCCGTCAGGGTCTTGGTGATGGAGCCCCAGTGGTAGA
>JBFYZD010000160.1:0-16304 GCA_041309685.1 Gemmatimonadales bacterium
GGTTCGTGCCCGGGTCGCCCCCGGCGATCCGGCCGGCCAAACCGCATGCGAGGGGCCCGGGAGGCAGGACCCGCCCGGGCGCCGGGCAGGCCGGCCTGGAGGTTCCCCCCGGTGGATCCGCCGACTAGACTGTAGCCTGGCCCTCGGCGTGAGCCTCCATGTCCTCCGCAGGGGCGGCTCCTGGGCCAGGGGCCTTCCCACCTCCATGAGTGCTGATCCTGCCGTGAGCCGTTACCGCATTGCCATCATCCCCGGGGACGGGATCGGAACCGAGGTCGTCCCGGAGGGGATCCGGGTCCTGGAGGCCGCCGGCGCACGCTTTGGCATCTCCTTCACCTGGGACGAACTGGACTGGGGGACGGACCGCTTTCTCGCCACCGGCCGCTTCCTCCCCCAGGACGGCCTCGAGTCGATCAAGGGCCACGACGCGATATTCCTGGGGGCCGTGGGAGACCCCAGGGTCCAGGACCACGTTTCGCTCTGGGGCCTCCTGATCCCTCTCCGGCGCGTCATGCACCAATGGGTGAACCTCCGTCCCGTTCGCCTCATGCCGGGGGTGCGCACCCCCTTGAGGGACCGTGGGCCGGAGGACATCGACTTCGTGGTGGTAAGGGAGAACAGCGAGGGGGAGTACTCCGAGCTCGGGGGCCGCATCGGGGCGGGCACGGACGACGAGCGGGTGGAGCAGATGAGCGTCTTCACCCGGAAGGGGGTGGACCGCATCCTCCGCTTCGCCTTCGAGCTGGCCCGGAGCCGGCCCAAGCGGCACCTGACCTCCGCCACCAAGTCCAACGGAATCGTCCACACCATGCCCTACTGGGACGAGCGCTTTCGCGCCATGGCGGCGGACTACCCCGAGATCCGCACCGACCAGTACCACGTGGACATCCTCACGGCCAACTTCGTCCTCCACCCCGACTGGTTCGATGTGGTGGTGGGGAGCAACCTCTTCGGGGACATCCTCTCGGACCTGGGGCCGGCGGTGGCGGGGACCATCGGCATCGCGCCTTCCGCCAACATCAACCCGGAACGGGAGTACCCCTCCATGTTCGAGCCCGTCCACGGGTCGGCGCCGGACATCGCCGGGAAGGGGATCGCCAACCCCGTCGGGCAGATCTGGTCCGGGGCCCTCATGCTGGAGCACCTGGGGGAGGGGGAGGCGGCTCGGGCGGTGGAGCGGGCCATCGAAGTGGTGCTGGCCGACGGCTCGGTCCTGACCCGGGACATGGGAGGGAAGGCCTCCACCCGGGAGCTGGGGGAGGCGGTGGCGGGGGTGGTGGCGGGGAGATAGGCGGGGCCCGGAGCCACCCGGGGGAAACCCCCGCTCGGGATCCGCCGTCCGGTTCCTGGGGAGGCAACATGAAGATCGCCGTTTTCGGAGGAACCGGCCTGGTGGGGGCTCCCATCGTGGAGGCTCTCACGGCTGCGGAGCACGCGGTCCGGGTCATCAGTCGTGACGCGGCCCGTGCCCTGCGCCACTTCGGACCGTCCACGGAGGTGGCCGAGGTTGACGCGGAGACGGGCCTGGGGGTGAAACATGCTCTGGAGGGGTGCCAGGGGATCGTCCTCAGCATCTCCTCCCCCCGGGAGGGGGAGTGCGTCGGGAAGGTCATGGAAGCGGCCCGGGGCATGGGGGGTGTGGATCAGGTCGTCTACGTCTCGGGCTGCACCGTAAAGGAGGAGCATGCCTGGTTCCCTCTGGTGGCCGGGAAGCTGGAGGCGGAGCGGCACCTGCGGGGAAGTGGCATCCCCTGGACGGTGCTGGCGCCCGGGTGGTTCTTCGAGACGCTGGGGAACTTCGTTCGCGACGGGCGGGCCACGGTCATCGGCGGCAACCCCACCCCCTACCATTTCGTGGCGGCCGCCGACTTTGCGGGCATTGTGGCTCGAGCCTTCGAGTTGCCGGAGGCGAGGGACCGGCGCTTCGTCATCCACGGCCCCGAGGGGCTCACCATCAAGGACGCGCTCACCCGCTACTGCCGGGTCCGGCATCCCGGGATCCGCAAGATCAGCCAACCCCCCATCTGGATCCTGAAGCTCCTGGCTCGCACTCAAGCCCATCCCCGGCTGGGCCAGGCACTGGCTCTCATGGCCTACTTCGAGAGAGTGGGGGAAGGGGGCGATCCCACCGGGGCGAACCTCCTCTTCGGGCCCCCCGCCACGACCCTGGAGGCGTGGTTGAGGAGGTAAGCCCGGTCTTCCGATCCGGAAACCCGCCGAGACGGCCCCCCGTAGGGGGGGCAGCCTGACGTGCCGCTGACCAGCGCCGGAGTGTCCGCCCCGGGTCGGGGGCCCCCTTCTCAGCACGGGTGCCATGGGAGAGTTCGTAAGGGAGCTACGCTTCGCGCTTCGCGGTCTTCGGAATCAGCCCGGCCTGTCGTTCATCGCCGTGGTGGCTCTGGGGCTCGGCATCGGGTTCACCGCGGTCATGTTCAGCATCCTCTACGGGGCGCTCTACCGGGGCCTCCCCTTCCCGGACGGCGACCGGATCCACGTGGTGGTGGGGCGCAATCCGGAGGAGGGGATCCAGCAGTCCAACCTCTCCATCCACGACTACCGGGACATCCAGGAGCAGCAGGACGTCTTCGAGGAGCTGGCGGCCTACTACGGCGGCACCGCGAACCTCACCGTGGGGGAGCGGCCGGAGCGCCACGACGGCGCCTTCATGACGGCCAGCGCCTTCCGGGTGGTGGGGGTACAGCCCTTCCTGGGACGGGTCTTCACCGAGGACGAGGAACGCCCGGGCGCCCCCCAGGTGGTGATCCTCGGGCACCAGCTCTGGCGGGACCGCTTCGGGAGCGATCCCGGGGTGCTGGGGCGCCAGGTGAAGGTGAACGGCGAGGAAGCCACCGTGATCGGGGTCATGCCGGAGGGGTTCCGCTTCCCCCAGTCGGAGGAGCTCTGGGTTCCGCTGCGCGTGGACCCCCTGGCTCTGCCGAGAGGGCAGGGGAGCTACGTCTCTCCCTTCGGGAAGCTGAAGCCGGGAGTGACGACGGAGGAGGCGCAGACGCAGCTCAGTGCCGTGGCGCAGCGTCTGGCGGAGGCCTACCCCGAGACCAACCACGGCCTGGACGCCGTGGTCATCGGGTTCACCGAGCGGGCCATGGGAGGGGACGCCAAGGCCATCTTCTTCTCCATGATGGGGACGGTCCTCCTGGTGCTGGTGGTGGCCTCGGTGAACGTGGCCAACCTCCTGCTGGCCCGGGCGGCGGGGCGCACCAAGGAGCTGGCCATCCGCAGCGCGATGGGCGCGAGCCGCTCCCGGGTCTTCCTCCACCTCTTCGCCGAGGCCTCGGTGCTGGCGGTGGCGGGGGCGGTGGTGGGCTCCGCCGTGGCCAAGGTGGGGCTCGACCTCTTCACCCGCCTGGTGGAGTTCACCCAGCCGCCCTTCTGGATGGCCTTCACCGTGGACGGGCCCATCCTCCTCTTCATCGCGGGCCTTACCGCACTCGCGGCCCTGGTCGCCGGCCTCATCCCTGGATTGAAGGTCTCGGGCGCCCGCACGCACGAGTTGCTGAAGGACGAGTCCCGCGGTTCCTCCTCCCTGCGCATCGGGCGGCTCTCCCGCTTCCTGGTCATGGGGGAAGTGGCCATGTCGGTAGGGTTGCTGGTGACGGCCGGGCTCATGGTGAAGGGGATGATCCGCCTGAGGACGCTGGACTACGGCTTCGAGCGCCAGGCGGTCCTCACCGCCCGCATGGGGCTCTTCCCGGCCGAGTTCCCCGAAGTCCGGGACCGGCGTCTCTTCTTCCAGGAGCTCGCCGACCGGCTCCAGGCCCGCCCCGAGATCGCCCACGCCGGGCTCACCACCAACCTCCCGGGCTTCGGGGCCAACACCACCCGCTTCGCCGTGAGCGGGACCGCCTACGTCGCGGATGCCGACTACCCTCGTGCCCGCACCGCCTTCATCACGCCGGGACTCTTCGAGACGTTCGGTGTGGAACCCCTCCAGGGGAGGACCTTCAACCGGGGGGACGATGCCGAAGGCCTTCCGGTGGCCGTCGTGAACCAGGGCTTCGCGGACCGCTTCTTCCCCGGTGAGGACCCCCTGGGGCGGCAGATCCGATTGGGTGCCGCGGAGAGCGAGGAACCGTGGCTCACCATCGTCGGGGTGGTGCCGGACCTGCGTATGCAGGGGGTGGCCAACAGCGATCCCGTGACGCAGGGGATCTACCTTCCCCTGGCCCAGGGAGACGCGCAGTTCATCAGCATCACCGCCAGGGGGCGGGGCGACCCGATGGGGCTGGCTTCCCTGTTGCGCGAGGAGGTCATGGCGCTGAGCCCCGACACGCCGCTGTACTGGGTCCGGACCCAGGAGCGGGCACTGGCCGAGGAGAACTGGGTGGTGGACATCTTCGGCGGGCTCTTCGCCATCTTCGGGCTGGGCGCCCTCTTTCTGGCGGCCGTGGGGCTCTACGGGGTCATGGCCTTTTCCGTGAAGCAGCGGACCCAGGAGGTGGGGATCCGCATGGCCCTGGGGGCCCGGGCTGAAGATGTCCTGGGGATGGTGCTGCGGCAGGGGGTCGGACAGATGGGGGTGGGGCTCGTGGTGGGGCTCGGCCTCGGCGCCCTTCTGTCCCGGGGGATGCGGGAGATCTTCGTCCTGGTGGACCCCTGGGATCCGTCGGTGTTCGGGGCGATCGCCGTGGCCCTTCTCGCCACGGGCGTGCTGGCCTCCTACGTCCCGGCTCGGAGGGCCACCCGGGTGAGCCCGGTGGAGGCGCTGAGGGAGCGGTAGGGAGGGTAAGGAGTTTGCCCTGGAATCTGGCGCGACTCCATGTGCCCTACCTGCGGGGTTCGCACACGCTCTGGCGGGCCAGGATTGCCGCCCTCCTGGGCAACCGCGACGAGGCCGTGCAGATCCTGCGCCCGGCCTTCCGAGAGGGCGTGGGTCACGGCCTCTGGATCCACATCGATGCGGACCTGGAGTCCCTCCGGGGGTAGGGGCCTTTCGATGATCTGGTGCGGCCGACGGGCTGAGCCGGCCCCCCTCCGGCTCGCCGGGAAGAGGGTTCTGCGCTATTAGTGGTGGCGGGAGCGGCAGGTGGCGCGGCCTCGGGGCCCCGCCAACGCCCCGAAACCGGACCCTTTCCCCACCGAGGTACCCATGAGCATGGCACTCTCCCCCTTCTCTTTGAGCTTCCGCCGACGTTGGCCATCGTGCCTCTTTCCCTTCCTGGCGCTCCTCCTCGCGGGCGCCGGCCAGGCAGGAGCCCAGTCTGCCGCCTCCGACGCCCTCCGGCCCCTGACCTTCCTGGATGCACAGAACATGGCCCGGGCGGGATCGTGGACCCCCAGCCCCGACGGGAAATGGATGCTGTACACGGTCTCCTATCCCGACTGGGAGGAGGCAGACCGGCAGTCCGACATCCACCTGGTGTCGCTGGAGAGGGGGCTGGATTCCCACCGCCGGATGACGTTCACCGAGGAGAAGAACGAGACCTCCCCGGCCTGGTCCCCGGACGGCACGTGGTTCGTGTTCGCCTCCAACCGGGAGGCACCCAACAACGGGAGTCAGAACCAGCTCTTCCTCATGCACCCGGACGGAGGGGAGGCCCGGCGCATCACCGACGCCAAGGAGGGGGTCTCCGATTTCGCCTTCAGCGAGGACGGCCGGTGGCTGGTGTACCGGAGCGGAAAGAGCGGCGAGGAGCAGCTCTACCGGATGCCGGTGGAGGGCATCACCGAGGCCGAGGCCGAGCCGATCACCAAGCACCCCACGGGGGTCGGCCAGTGGGAGTGGGCTCCCGACGGCCGGCGCATCTACTTCACCTCCCCTGACACGCTGGACCCCGACGAGAAGCTCCGCACCGAGAAGCGCTTCACGGTGGAGATCAGGAACGCGGTGACGCCCCTGTCCAGCCTCTGGGCCGTGGATCCGGAGAGCCAGGAGACGACCCGCCTCTCGAATGATCCGACCTACAGCGTCGAGGGCTTCGTCGTGTCCCCCGACGGGAAGTGGGTAGGGTTCACGGGCGGGTCCGCCGAGCGCTATGAGCGGAACGTGACCCAGGCGGGGCTCTACGCCGACCTCTTCCTGCTGGAGACCGCCACCGGCCGGATCGAGCGTCTCACCGACAACTTCGAGGTGGGGGAGGGGGGGATGAGCTTCTCCCCCGACGGACGCTGGGTGGCCTTCTCGGCCCCCGACGACATGACCGGGTACAACATGACCAACAACCGGATCTACCTGCGGGCGGCGGGGGAGCGGGGCGGGTCCTTCCGCAAGCTCGGGGAGTCCTTCGACGGGGACATTCGGGCGGCGTTCTGGTCCGGGGACGGGAACACCATCTACTTCAACCCCGGGATCCAGGTCACCTCCCAGCTCTTCGCCCTGGACGTGCAGCGGAACACGGTCCGTCCGATCACCAACGAGCGGGCGGCCCTGTCCGTGAGCCAGGACGAGGACACGGGGGTCATCCTCATCGACTACACCGACGGGTGGACGCCTTCCACGGTGTTCACCGTGGGAAGCCTGGACCAGGTGGCCGACCGGTCTCGCTGGCGGCAGCTGGTGGACGTGACGCCCGAGGTGAAGGGGTTCGCCCTGGGCGAGGTGGAGGAGGTGAGCTGGACCAGCACCGACGGGAAGGAGGTGGGCGGGGTCCTGGTCAAGCCCGTGGGCTACCGGCCCGGGACGCGCTACCCCCTCATCGTGGCCATCCACGGTGGACCGGCCTCGGCCGACCAGCTCCGCTTCAACGGTGGGTACGGTTCCCAGGTGTACGCCGGCGCGGGGTACGCCGTCCTCATGCCCAACTACCGGGGCTCCACCAACTACGGGGAGGCCCACAAGACGGACATCGTGGGGAACTACTTCCCCCAGGGCTTCGACGACATCATGACCGGGGTGGACCACCTCATCGCCCAGGGGATCGTGGACGGGGACCGGATGGGCGCGCTGGGGTGGAGCGCCGGGGGCCACTGGTCCAACTGGATCCTGACCCACACCGACCGCTTCAAGGCCATCAGCTCCGGGGCGGGAACGTCGAACTGGATCTCCATGTATGCCCAGAGCGACGTCCAGCGGAACCGCCAGTACTACCTGGGCGACGATCTCCCCTACGACAACCACGCCGCCTACTGGGACCAGTCCCCCCTGAAGTACATCAGGAACGCCAGGACCCCCACCATGATCCACGTGGTGGAGGGGGACCCCCGCGTCCCCAGCCCCCAGTCGGTGGAGCTGCACATGGCCCTGAAGGTGCTGGGGGTGGATACCGAGCTGTTCATGTATCCCGGGCGCAGCCACGGCATTCCCGACGCCCGCAACCAGCTCGTGAAATCCGTGGCGGAGATGGCCTGGATGGACTACTACGTGAGGGGGATGGGGGAGAAGTTCGCCTGGAGGGACGTGCTGAAGACGTTGGAGGAGGAGAAGAAATAGCGGAGAAGGGCCCACCGCTCACGCGGGGGGTCCAGGGGCGGTGGAGGGGGGCTGGGAGCGGTCCTCAGCCCCCTTCCCCCTTCCCCATGCAGTTCCGCTCGTAGTAGAGGTCGAGGGACTTGTCGGTAAGGATGACGAAATCCCCCTGGCCGGCGTGCTGCTGGGGGTCGAAGGTGTTGAAGTCCTCGACGGGTTCCATGGACACCACCAGGGTCCGGGTACCCGGCCGGTAGTCCTGCACCTTCTCCGGGATGCCGGTGAAGTTCTCCACGTGGAAGCCCCCCACCATATGGAGGACCAGGGCTCCGGGGTTGGCTCCGAGGAACGCGGTGACGGCGTGCGCCATGGAGGCGTCCCACAACGTCTGGGCCTGGAGACCGTTCTCCATGAAGTTGCCCATGTGGGTCGGCATACGCATCCCGGCCGGTCTCTCCCCGGGGCGCCCCGCCGCCGTGTCATGAACGGGAGGAAGCCGTACCCCCGCCGCCGGGTGGGCGCCGGCTTCCGGGTCCGGCTTCGTCACCTCCGGCGCGGCACACTGATCCTCCATGGGCATCTGGGTCATGAGGGCCGTCCACTCGGCCCGGTAGGCCTCCGTGGGCTGGGGATAGGGGAGGGGGGGGAGGAAACCGAGACTCCAGGCCGGCAGATCCAGGAGGGCTTCCCGGCCCAGCCGGGACACCCGGTTGACGTAGCGGCGGGGGGCGTTGGCGGCGATGACGGGCGCGCCCCTCCCCTTGGCCAGCTCCACCATGCCCCGGTAGTCGGCGTCGTAGTCCTTCCAGGGACGGGCGTCGTCCTTGAGCTGACCTTCGGTGATGAGGCCCTGGAGGTACTCATCCACGACTCCCTGCACGTCCCGTTCGAACATCTCCATGGAGAGGGCCACGAGGCGCGGGGGAACGCCCTCCTCCCCTCCCTGGAACCGCTCCAGCGCCCGGCGGAGGAGCTCCGCCTCGACCCAATGTCCCACCGGGTCGGTGTGGGTCTCGCCCACCAGCACCGCCTCGGCCTCCCTCATGGCCCGGACGACGTCATCCAGGGTGGACGGCTCTCCGGTCCCGGCGAAGACGCGGAAGTGCCGGGCGTAGTCCACCTCCTGGGCGGAGGCGTCGGCACTTTCCCGGGGAAACAGCAGGGTGGCAAGGGCGAACAGGGTGGCTACTCGGCGCATGGAAGCTCGTCCGGAAGGGGGGAATGGCAACGCCATCGAAGATAGCAGGGGGAGAACCCCGAGAGCGACCGGTTGGATCCACGAGCGGCGCAATGCCCGGGGGAGAGCTTCAGCGCAGCCGCACCAGGAATCCCGCCTCGTCCAGGTCCCGGTCGTACTCCTCCACGAAGCGGCTGATCTCGGAGCCCAGGGCCCGCCGGACGGCTCCGGGAAGAACGGGACGGCCTCCCGAGCCCATCCCCCGGCCGGTGATGATGTGGACCACCTTCCCCCGGGAGATGCGGGCGTGGGTGGCGATGAAGTCCTTCACCCTGCGTTCCCCCTCCAGCGCCGTGTCTCCGTGGAGGTCCAGGGTGGCCACGGGGCGGGCGTCCAGGAGGTCGCCGAAACCCCCGAGTTCGGGGTGGCGGCCTTCGGCTTTCTTCCTGCGCCTGGCCATGGGTCGCTCCCTCCTCCCGCCGCCGCGCCCCGGGGCTCAGCGGCCCCGCCGAACCGCCTTCACGAAAGCGTCCACCCCGTCCCCTTCGTCGTCCTGGAAGTCCAGGCGGATCCGCCCGTCCTCCGTCTCGGAGACCACCGCAGGGAAGGCGGACGTGGTCAGGTACCACCCCTCGGGCAGCACCAGGGCGTTCCGGGGGCGTCCGAAGTGCCGGTCCCAGACCAACTCGCCTCCCACCCTGAGGTAGCGCCCCGGATCGGTGTACGTCTCCCAGATGCGCAGGCGCCGGGACTCGCCCTCGGCGGGGGGATCGAACCAGATGACCACCACCTCGGTCTCGGCGTCCACGGCGCCTCCCACGTCGATGGCCCGCCGGGTGATGGCCTCCCCCTTCAACGTCTCCACCTTCAGCGCTTCCCCGGTGTCGAGAAGCCGCGCCTCGGGGTCCGAGACGCTGGACCCGGCCCGTACCACGTTCAGGTACCGGTCCACCCCGGGGCGGGTCTCGGTGTAGTCGTGGTACAGGCGGAAGGAGTGGGTGTCGGGATCCTGGAGAAAGTACACGATCTCCCGGTCCTGGAAGGCTCGCTCGTCGAAGGTGTACCCCACCCGGGCCACGGCCCCCTGGGCCCGCCCGGTCGCCGGCGGAGCCTCCGGAAACCCTGCGGGTGGGCGTTGGGGGGCCGAGGAAGGGGTTGCGGCCCCGGGGAGAAGGGGTCGGGCCCGCACCCGGTAGGGCACGGAGGCCGCCCCGGTGTTCAGGAAGCTCGCCTTGATGCGCCCGTCCTCCTCCACCTGCACCTGGCTGGGGTGGTTGACCTCCACCAGCTCATACCCCGCGGGGAGGACCACCGCGTTGCGTTCGATGGACAGAGAGCGGTCGAAGACGATCCCCTCCCCTTCCGTGAAGTAGCTGGCATGGTCCCAGTAGGTCTTCTCGATGCGGATGCGGGCCTCGCCCCCCTCCGGGACGGGACGGGCCAGCGTCACCTTGATGTAGCGTCCCTCGGCGCTGGCCCGGGGATGGCCCGTGCGCTGGGCTTCCTCCCCGCTCACCACCTCCCACGCCAGGGGAAGGCCGGTCATGAGGTCCGTGACCCGGTGGACCTCCTCTTCCGCCCCGGCCCGGATGGTGTTGAAGTAGTGGGTCTTTCCCGGCGTGGTGGCGGTGACGTCGTAGAGGATGCGGAAGGCGCCCGAGCCCGGGGCCTGGAGCTCGTAACGGGTGTAGTCGTCGGCCTGGGTCTGGGGGAGGGTGACGGGGCCGGCCCCGGTCCCCGCCTGTGCCCGGAGGGGAACCGGGCCCAACCCTGCGGCGGTGAGCCCGAGGAGTGCCGCGGTCGGGAGAGCCGCCCCCGCCCTACGCACCGAACACCTCCCACGCCGGCCAGCTCTGCCACCGGCCCCGGGTGAAGTCCGGGAACTCGATGGGGGCGCTCCCGTTGGCCACCGACCATTCGGACAGGGGCGTCACCGCGCTGATGGCCGCCGCGTCATAGACGTTCATGTCCGTGGGGAGCCCTTCCCTCAGGCACTTGATGAGGCGGTAGTCCTCCAGGTAGTCCATTCCCCCGTGGCCCGCCCCCGCCGAGCGCTCCTCCATCTCCTTCCAGAGGGGGTGATCATACTCCGCCAGCCACTCCCGGGCCTCGTCCCACTGGTGGGAGCGAGGGCTCATCCCCTCGATGTACACCCGGTCGGGGTAGCCGCTGAAGATGCCCCGGGTGCCCTGCACCAGGTTGATGCGGGAGTAGGGGCGGGGGAGGTTGCAGTCGTGGCCCACCAGGATGGTCCGGCCCAGCGCCGTCCGGATCATGGAGTAGTTCACGTCCCCGCAGACGTACGTCTCCTGCCGCTTGGGATCCTCCGGGGGATAGTTGTCCCGGGCCCAGTTCTGCAGCCCCCGGGAGGGGCTGCTCATGGAGACCAGGGTGGCGAAGCGGTCCCCACGGTTGATGTCCATGCAGTTGGCCACCGGGCCCAGGCCGTGACTGGGATAGAGGTTCCCGTTGCGCTGCATGGAGTGGGCCCGGCGCCAGAGTCCCTCGTCCCTATCCTCGAACTTGATGGCCCGCAGGTCGTGGAGGTAGCCCCCCTCGGCGTGGAGGATCTCGCCCAGGAGGCCCAGCTTCACCATGTGGAAGCAGAGGAGCTCCATGCGGCCGTAGTTGCAGTTCTCCATCAGAACGCAGTGCTTCCGGTGGCGCTCCGCCGCTTCCACCATGGCCCAGCAATCGTCCAGGGTGTAGGCGGCCGGGACCTCCGTCGCCGCGTGCTTCCCGTTCTCCATGGCCGAGAGGCAGACGGGCACGTGCCATTCCCAGGGGGTGGCGGTGAAGACCAGGTCCAACTCCTCCTCGGCGCACAGCCGCTCGAAGTCCCGCTCACCGTTGGCATAGATGGTCGGGCGGGGGAAGCCGGCCTCCTCCACCAACCCTGCCGAGCGCTCCGCCTTCTCCGGGACGATGTCGCACACGGCCGTGATCCGGCACCCCTCGATGCGGAGAAAATTGTGGACGTGGGAGGTACCCTGGAGGCCGACGCCCACCATGCCGATCCTCACCAGATCCATGGGGGGCGAGGCGAAGGGCTGGTCCGGGGCCGGGCCCAGGTCGGTGCGCTGGATGCGAGGGCGCACAGGGCCTCCGTCGGCTCCCTGGCCGCAACCCCCCAACGCCATCACCCCGAGCCCCGCGGCCCCCAGCTTCAGGAGCTCCCTTCGGTCCAGGCCTGCTCCCGCCTCGCCGTTTCCCCTGCCGTCTTCGTTCATGGCTCCTCTCCGGTTCTTACCACCATCTGGACCAGCTCCGAAACGGAGCGGGCCTGCATCTTCTCCATGACCCTCGCCCGGTGGATCTCCACGGTTCGCTGGCTGATGCCGAGCTCCCGGGCGATGGTCTTGTTCAGCCTCCCCGCCACCACCAGGGAAAGCACCTCGGCCTCCCTCGGGGTGAGATCCTCCATCCGCCTCCGGATCTCCCGGCGTTGCCTCCGCACTTCCCGGGTGCGGGCATCCAGAGCCAGGGCCTGGTGGACCTTGTCCAGGAGCTTCTGATCCTGGAACGGCTTCTGGATGAAGTCCACCGCGCCGGCTTTCACCGCCTCCACGGCTGTGGGAACGTCCCCATGGGCGGTGACGAAGATGATGGGGATCTCCGATCCCATTTCCAGGAGGCGCCCCTGGAGCTCGATCCCGCTCATACCGGGCATCCGGAGGTCCAACACCAGGCACCCCGGAGCCTCCGGGTCATGGGCCGCCAGGAACTCCCGTCCCGAGGCATACCCCGCGGAGGGGAGGCCCACCGAGCGGAGGAGGAGGCGGACGGCGTCCAGGACCCCGGCGTCGTCGTCCACCACGAACACCGTGGCCTCAGGGGCTTCCTTGAGTCGGGGGTTCTGGTTCATGCGTCGTCCAGAATGGGAAGGGTGAACTGGAAGGTCATCCCCTGAGCGCCGTTTCTCTCGAAGGTGATCCGGCCATGGTGGGACGAGGCGATGGACCTGCAGATGGAGAGGCCCATCCCCATCCCTCCCTTCTTGGTGGTGAAGAAGGGCTGGAAGAGCCGGTCGTCGAGGTCGGCGGGCAACCCGCAGCCGTTGTCCTCCACGCTCACCCTCACTTCCCTGGGCCCGGCCATCCCGGTCCGAACCAGGACTTCCCGCGCCGGCGGAGCCGCTTCCTCCACCGCGTCGATTCCGTTCCGGATCAGGTTCAGGACCACCTGCTGCACCTGCACCCCGTCCGCCAGGAGGGGGGGGAGGTCGGGAGCGAGCTCGAACCGGAGGTGCACATCGTGGAGCCGGGCGTCCACCGAAGCAAGCTGCTCCACGTCCCTGATGAGGCCGTTCAGGTCGCACTCGGTCCAGCGGGTCTCCTGGCGCCGGACCATGTCCTTGAGGCGGTGAACGATGTTTCCCGCCCGGAGGGCCTCGTCGCTGATGCGGCCCAGAACTTCCATGACCTCCCCAAGCCCGGCCTCTCCCCCGGCCACCAGGCGGCGGCAGGCCTGGGCGTAGGTGGCGATGGCGGTGAGAGGCTGGTTCACCTCGTGGGCGATGCTGGAGGCCATCTCCCCCAGGGTGCTCACCCGGGTCAGATGGGTGAGGCGCTCCCGCATCTCCTCCTCCTTCTCCCTGAGGAGGCGGCGCCCCTTCACCCGTTCCGTGGTTCGGCCCAGACGTTGGGCCACGGCCTCCAGGAGGCGCTCCTCCTCCGGTGAGGAGAGGCCCGATTCCCCGGGGGAGGAAGGGTCGATGCGACCGACCTCCACCTCGCCGATCGCTTCCCCGTGCATGAAGATGGGTACCCGTCGGGCCCGTGGGCTCCCGGCGAAATCTGCCGTCTGATAGACCTGACCTTCCAGGACGACGCGAGCGTTGGCGGGATGGTCGTGGCCCCAGGTCCTCGCCAGGATGCCCACCGTATCCTGGAGGATGGCCGCCAGGTCCCCGGCGGATCGCTCCACTGCCCGGGAAATCTCGAACAGACAGTCCAGCTCCCGAACCCGGAACTCCAGCTCCCGGGTCGCGCGGCGGAGATCCCGCTCGGTCCGATGCCGGTCGGTGACGTCCAGCAGGACGGCCAGGTGCCCCGTGACGAACCCCTCCTCCGCAAGCCGCGGGACCAGGTGGCAGGAGATGATCCGCACCGGTCCGTCCTTCCGGGAAAGCCGGAGTTCAGTCTGGAAGGACGAGGCCCGGTCCGTGGAGGCCTCCCAATGCCCGAGGACGGCGTCACGGGCATCCGGCTCCAGGGCGGCCAACCAACCCTCACCCATGGCCTCCTCCCGGGAGAGCCCGAGGATCTCCGCCCCCTGGGGGTCCACCGCGACGCACCGGCCGCTCCGGTCGGTCTGGAGAACCCCCACCGGGAGTGGCTCGGCCAGGGTGCTGGCTCTTTCCCATTCCTGCGGCGTCATGACCGTTTCGTCAGTGGGGTCCTCCACCGGAGTGGCCTTTGCCACCCCGGCCGCACCCCGGGTCTTGCCCCTGAAGATCGGGGTCCTCGGGGCGCCGAGCCAGATCCGGAGGCCAGGGTGGGGGTCGGGTCTCCCTTCCCGGGGGTGCGCGGGGCCCCTCGGAGAACCCGCACCTTCCTAGGTAGAATCCACGATTTTCCCCAGTCGCGCCCTTCAGGATCTTCTCCTTGAGGATCCCGGCTTCCCGGCCGGGTCCTTCCCCACCCCAAACCCCTCAGGGGGAGGGCAGGATGGGCAACGGAGTGCCGGAGGGCCCCTCCGGCTCCAGGAGGGGCCCCATCTACGTGGTGGACGGGGACCCGGAGGTGAGTCGGAGCCTGAAGCTCCTCCTCAGCACCCTCCACCTGGAGGTGGAGGTGTTCGACACCGGCGAGGCCGCCCTCACGAGGATCCTCCAGGCGCCGCCTGGATGCTTGATCTCCGAGGTCTATCTCCCCGGGATGAGCGGCATCGAGCTTCAGCGGGAGCTCCGGAAGCGGGGCTTCCACCTGCCTGTCATCATCCTCGCCACCCACGCCGACGTGCCCCTGGCGGTGGAAGCCATGCAGCTGGGGGCGGTGGACTTCATCGAGAAACCCATCATCGACCGCATCGTCCTGGCCCGGGTCCGGGAGGCCGTGCAGCCAGGCCCCCCGACGCGGAATGGACACGAGAGAGGGAATCCCGCCCATGGCTGAGAGCCAGGCCGAAAAACCCAGGGGGTACGACAAGTACGTCAACTACAAGACGCTCGCCGTCGCGGTCGGGCTCTTCGCCCTGCTCCTCGTCATGCCGGTGCCCGGGAGCATGCGGGACGTGGCGGTGGAGTACGCCGTGGGGGAGAAGGCCGTTCTGGAGCTCTACGCCCAGGAGCTCTTCGGGCGCCCCTTCAACGAGGTGGAGCAGTGGCAGGCCCTCAGCGCCCGCATCCTGGAGAAGACCATGCGCCGGGGTGCGCTGGCCCGCTCTTCGGCGGTGAACCAGACGCAGCGCCAGGTGGAGCGCATGGGGCTCACGGTGGACCCGGCCCATTTCACCCGGTTCCAGGAACTGGTGGGCTCCCTGTCCGACGAGGCCTACCTGGATCTCATGACCAGGGCGCACCGACTCAGGAACGTGGAGCTCTCCTACGCAGGGCTGGACGACGGGGCCCGGGACCAGGCCGACCGCTCGGCCTGGAAGCTGAAGGTGGCGGTAGCCATGGCGGCCTTCGTGGTGACCTGCTTCCTCACCGAGGCCATTCCCCTGCCCGGCGTGGCCTTCTGCATCGGCCTCATCCTGGTGTTCACCGGAGTGGTGTCCCGGGAGGAGGTGGCCCAGCTCTTCTGGTCCGACGCCTGCTGGTTCATCATGGGGAGCCTGATGTTCGCGGTGGCCTTCGTGAAGACCGGCGTGGACAAGCGGATCTGCCTCCTCCTCTTCCGGAAGCTGGCCAAGCCCAGCGTCTCCTGGATCATGGCGATCATGATCATGGTCATAGCTCCGGCCGCCGGATTCATTTCCGACCACGCCCTGGCGGCCATGTTCCTCCCCATCGCCATAGCCCTCTACAACAACAGCCTTAGCGACTCCATCCCCCGGGACCCGGAGCTGGCCAAGATGCTGGTGATCGGCATCGCCATGGCCTGCAACATCGGGGGGTTCGGCTCACCCTCGGGGGGGGCCCGCAACGTCATCATGATGACCTACATGGAGGACATGTTCGGCATCTCCATCGGATACGGGGAGTGGATGATCTACGCCTTCCCCTTCGTGCTGATCATGATGCCCATGGTCCTTCTCATGCTGAACTGGCGTTTCAAGCCCCGGGTCCGGGACCTGACTCCGGCCCTGGACACCCTCAAGCGGGACATCGCCCGCATGGGTCCCTGGAACCGGCAGCAGATCATCGCCGTCGCCATCTTCCTGGTCATGCTCCTGGGGTGGATCACCGAGAGCAACCTCCTCCTCAAGCTCACGGGGATCCGCCTGGGGATCGGCGTCCTGGCCGTGGCTGGGGCGGTGGCCTATCTCCTGGCCGGCGTGGTGAACTGGCGGGACTACCAGACCAAGGTGGACTGGGGGGTGGTCTGGCTCTATGCGGGGGCCATCATCTTCGGAAAAGTCCTGGACCAGACCGGCGCCGCCTACTGGATGGCCCGCTCGGTGGTGGAGGGGCTGGCCTCGCTGGGGTTCGAGAGCGGCCACGCGCTGCTGGCCGTGGGCGGCGCGGTGACCGCGGGGATCACCAACCTCATGGCCGACGGACCGGCGGCGGCGGCGGTGGGGCCGGTGACGCTCAACATGGCCGGGGTGGCCGGCCCGGGCACGACCCTCATCCCGTTCATGGGGCTGGTCACCTCCTGC
>JBFYZD010000161.1:0-28218 GCA_041309685.1 Gemmatimonadales bacterium
TCGCCCCGTTCAGGAAAGCCAGGGACAGCGTCCCTCCGAACTCTCCGATGTCCACTCCGAAGAACCCGAACGCCGCTACCGGATTCGAGAAGTTGATCTGGAAGTTCCCGGCGTTCACCTCCCAGTAGTTGGGCGAGGAGACCGGATACCTTCCGAACCCGTTGGTTCCTCCGGCAGTCGCATTGTTCACCGGGTTGCTGCACGCCGACCATGTGATGTTGGACACGCACCCGGTGCCGACCAGGGCGGCGCTCCCGGCTCCGGGGAAGTTCAGGACCAGCGGCGCCGCCGTGCCCAGCGTAAAGGCGTCGAAGGTCTCGGTTCCCACCCCGGTGAGCTGGGCCAGGAACAGGGCCTCGGCGCTCATGGAGTTCGTGAGAGTCGCCTTCGTGGAGACCGTGCCATTGGTGTCCTCGCCGAAGTACACCTGGCCCTGGGCCGGCGCGGCGAGGAACATCAGAAGCACGGCCAAGGGTAGAGATCGGAGGTTCCGGAGATGGATGGGCATGGTGCCTCCCTGAGATGGAAGAATGTGGGCCGGACAGTACAGTCCGGTGAGTGACACTGGAAGCTCCGTGCCACTCGAATCTGGGGGGGACCGGCGCCCGGGAAAGGCCTGGGACGAGGGGTTTCGGCGAATCCGCGGGGGTATTCCGTCCCTGGCCGGCGCCCCGGAGAGGTGTTGCGTCGGGCCAACACCCGAAGCAGGGAATTGGGCAACGCCGCCACAGGGAAGACCGAAAGGCGCGGGGACTCTGGGGGAGGACGCTGCGGACCACATGGGATGCGTCGCACGGGACCTACAGGAGCGGGTCGCGATGATCGTCGTCGATTCCGATGTCCCCATCGACGCGCTTCGAGGCCGGGAGCGGGCAGTGGGTCGAATCGCCCTGGGGCATCTCACCGCGGAGGTTGACCGGGGGCCTGGGTAGAGCTTCACCCTACCTGGAGCCGGAGGCCTCTCCGCCGCCTGCCCGCACCATCCCGTCGTAGACCAGCCCGACCCAGTTGTCCGGCTGGGGAAACCCCCGGGCCTGACCCCAGACCGCGTCGAACTCGGCGCTGGGCCTGGCGGCCACCACCGCCTCGCGGGTGAGCCCCCGCTCCACCATCTCCCGCACCCGGTCTCCCACGGTCTTGAGCATGTGCAGGTAGGCCTGGAGGTCGGCCCTGGTTCCCAGGGGGCCGTGTCCGGGAATGTAGAGGGTGTTCTCCAGGGTGTGGGCCAGGATGTCCTCCAACCCCCGCACGATCCCTTCCAGGTTGCCGCCGTAGTCCACGTCGATGTAGGGGTACATCCCGTTGAAGAAGAGGTCCCCGAGGTGCATCACGTTGGCGTCCCGGAACTGGACCACCAGGTCCCCGTCGCTGTGGGCGGCGGGCATGTGCACCAGGTGCAGGAGATCCCCGTTCCAGGCGAGGTTCAGCCGGTTGTTGAAGGTGAGGGTGGGGCGGGCCTCGGGGGGGAGGGGCTCGACCACCCGACCGTCCAGGGCGGCCAGGATCCGGGTCTCGGAGAGGGCCCTCAGGACCCGCTCGTGGGCTACGATGGTGGCGCCCGCCGCCGCCATCGCTCCGTTTCCGCCGGTGTGGTCGAAGTGCCAGTGGGTGTTGACCAGGTAGCGAAGGGTGGGGTTCGCCCCCTCCGCGGCCGCCGTCTCCCGGGCGACGGCCAGGACGGCGGGCCCCAGCTCGACGACTCCGGCATCCACCAGGAGGATCCCGTCCTCGCCCAGGAAGAGGACGACGTTGCCGCCGGCTCCCCTCAGCAGGTGGACGCCGCCGCGCACCGCCTGGACCGCGACGCGGGGGGAGGCCTGGTCCTGGCGGCCGTGCAGGGGATCCGGGCGGAGGAGGGGGCCGGAGAAGAACAGGAGGAGAAACAGGGCGGCGGTCCGGCGCTGTCTGTACATGGACTCTCCCTCCAGGGTCGGCGTGCTCGACGGCTCGCCACTCCTTACGTACGCCCCTGTGGGGCGGTTACCCCCGACCCCTCCCTTCAGCTTCCCGGCATCGTCTCGTCCTCCCGGATCTTGGGAGCGATGGCGAACCCCGTGAAACCGTAGAGCCAGGCAAAGAACACCCCCAGGTAGCACATGAACGCGAAGGGGGCGTACTCGGTGGTGGGTACGCCCAGGGTCGCGGTCATGTACACCCCGGCGATGCTCCAGGGGACGATGGGGACGATGACCGTGCCCGAGTCCTCCAACGTCCGGGAGAGGTTCTTGGCCGCCAGCCCCATCTTCTTGAAGGCCGGAGCGAAAAGCTCCCCGGGGATGAGGAGGGTGAGGAAGGAGCTTCCCGTGATCAGCGCCACCGTGATGCTGGAGAGGGAGGTGGTGAGGATGAGCTTCCCCGTGGTGTTGGCGAAGCGGGTCATGTGCTGGAGCAGGACCTCCAGCATCCCAGCCTTCTGGGTGATCCCGGCGAAGGCGAAGGCACAGAGGGCGATGAGGGTGACGTCCATCATGGCCAGCATCCCGCCCTTGGTCAGGAGCGTGTCCACCATGGGCATCCCCGTCTGGGAGACGTAGCCGTGCACCATGGCGTCCACGGCGTCCACCATCGCCACGCCCTGGTAGATCATGGCCAGAATCGCCGCCACCCCCGACGACACCAGCATCCCCGGGATGGTGGGCTTCTTGCTGATGGCGGCGTACAAGGTGATGACGGGGGGGAGGAGCAGGACCCAGGAGAAGCGGAAGGTGGCGGGGATGGTCTCCATGATCTGGGTCATCTGCTCCGACTCCAGCGTCCCGGACGCACCCCGGCCCAGGAAGTAGTAGAGCACCAACCCCAGGATCCAGGCCGGGGTGGTAGTCCAGAGCATGTGTTTGATGTGGTCGAAGAGGTTACTTCCGGCGGCGATGGGGGCCAGGTTGGTGGTGTCGGAGAAGGGGGAGAGCTTGTCCCCGAAGTAGGATCCCGCCACGATGGCCCCGGCCGCGTACGACAGGGGGATCCCCAGCCCCTGGGCGATGCCGATGAAGGCCACCCCCACCGTCCCCGCGGTCCCGTAGGAGGTCCCGGTGACGATGGAGATGATGCTGCACACCAGGCAGGCCGTCACCAGATAGAGAGAGGGGGAGATGATCTTGAGGCCGTAGTAGATCATCATGGGGATGGCCCCGCACGACATCCACGTCCCGATAAGCATCCCCACCACGATGACCACCATCATGGCGGGCATCCCCTTGGAGATGCTGTGGACGATCCCCTGCTCCATCTCCTTGTAGCTGTAGCCCAGCCTCAGAGCGAGGATCCCCGACACCGCCGCGGCGGCGATGAGAAGGAACTCGATGCGGAGGTGGAACACCCCGTACCCCACCCCCAGGAAGAAGGCAATGGAGAAGATGGGGATCAGGGACTGAAGGAGGGTCGGTGTCTTCTTTTCTTCACCCATGGACATGGCCTCTCAGGTTCGCTACCCGTATCGGTGCGTGAGGGGCAAGATGGGACGTCGGGCCCGCCGGGGCCATGGTGGCCGAGCCGGCCCAGGCATCCAGAACCGAGGCGGGAGGTATGGACCGGACCAGGACTACCCTGAGGGCAGTGAGGAACGCATGATCAGACTGCATGCCGTGATCGCCTGGGCCCTGCTGGCATCCCAGGGCGGGAGCCCCACCTGGCAGGAAGCCCCCCCCCGCCCCCCCCTCCCCGCCTCCATGGCGGCCCACCAGCGCTTCGCCCGGGAGGCCATCTCGGGGGAGCGGGCCCGCGAGATCGTCGCCTTCATGGACACCCTCTACCGGGTGCCGGGGAACGGGCCCTTCGACGCCTCCCTCCAGAGGGTGGTGGAGGTGCTGGAGGCGGCGGGGTACGGGGAGGAGGGGGGAGCCGCCACCACCCCCCTCACCTACCGCCTGGAGCATCGTCCCCTGGATGACCCGACCTGGGAGCCCGTCTCCGCGTCGCTACGTGTCGCGGGACGGGCCCAGCCTCTCCTCACACTGGATACGAACCTGAACCTCATCGCCGCCAACTCGTTCTCCACTCCTCCTGGCGGGCTTGAGGCGGAGCTGGTGGACGTGGGAGGAGGGTCGGAGGCGGATTTCGAAGGCAAGGACGTCCGTGGCAAGATCGTGATGGGGGACGCCAGCGTGGGCCAGCTCTTCCGCCGGGCGGTAGGTGAGAACGGCGCCCTTGGGGTCCTGGCCTTTCGCCTGTCGGGCTTCAACCGCCCGGAGGTCAACCGGGACATCGCCCCCATGTCCTCCATCCCCTACGACCCCGAGGCAGGGGCCTGGGGCCTCCTCCTCACCGCCCGCGCCCGGGACGCCCTGCGCCGGGCGCTGACGTCGGGGCCGGTGCGGGTGCAGGTGGAGATCGAGACGCGGATCTACCCGTCGGAAGAGCTCACCCTGGTGGCGGAAGTCCGGGGGCGGAGGGAGCCGGAGCGGCGCTTCGTCTTCAGCGCCCACGTGCAGGAGTCCGGGGCCAACGACAACGCCACGGGGGTGGCGGCGCTGGCGGAGATCGCCCGGGCCTTCGGCGAGGGGGTCCGGAGCGGTGCCTTCCTACCGGAGCGGACCATCACCATGCTCTGGGGGGACGAGATAAGCAGCACCCGGCGCTACCTCCAGGAGGACCCGGGGCGGGCCGAGAAAGTGGGGTGGGGAGTCAGCCTGGACATGGTGGGGGAGGACACGGGGAAGACCGGAGGGACCTTCCTCATCGAGAAGATGCCGGACCCCTCCGCCGTCTGGACCCGGGGGGAGGACCAGCACACCGAGTGGGGAGGGCGCCCGCTGGGCAAGGACCAACTGACTCCCCACTACCTGAACGACCTGGTCCTGAACCGGTGTCTGGACCAGGCAGCGGGCACGGGATGGGTGGTGAGGACCAACCCCTACGAGGGGGGGAGCGATCACGTGCCCTTCCTCCAGGCCGGGGCTTCGGGGCTCCTGCTCTGGCACTTCACCGACCAGTTCTACCACACCGACGGGGACCGGATCGACAAGGTCTCGGCGGCGACGCTGCGGAACGTGGGCGTTTGCGCGGCCACCACCGCCATGGCCCTCACCACCGCTGGCGGCGCGGTCGCCTCCTTCCTCGTCGGGGAGGTGGAGGCAGCCGCCCTGGCCAGGATCGCGAGGGAGGAGGCGTTGAGCCGGGCCGCCCTGGCGGCGGGGGGAAAGCTGGAAGAGGAGAGGGAGATCCTCCAGACCTGGGCCGCCTGGTACCTGGACGCCCTGGCCGTCGCCCAGGACATCCAGGTGGGTGGATCTTCGCCGTCGGTCCTGGCCCGCCTGGAGTCGGCGCTGCAGGCGGTGGCCGCGGCCGGGGAGAGGGCGGTGGAGGGGTTGGGCGGGTCCGGGTGACCGGGGGAGACGGCGACCCTGCGGTGCCCGGCCCGAGCCCGGGTGCCTCTCCCCCCTCCCGCCGCCCTCAATCCTCCCGGGACGTACGGTCCACCAGGCGGTTCGGCCGGCCCGCCTCCTTCACCAGGTCGAAGGCGTCGTACGGCTCTCCCGTGGCCGTGTAGGCCCGGTACCGCAGGGTGTTGCCGTCCACCGTGACCGTCTGGAAGAGCTGGGTGTCCTCGGCCATCCGGTCCAGCGTGGCCTGGTAGCCATCCCAGCTGCCCTCCTTGAAGGAGTACATCTTGGGGCCGCTCACCGAGACCACGTACACCGTGCCCGTCTCCTCATCCAGGGGGTTCGAGCCCGCGTCGGGGTCGTCCGACTCCGCCCGCGTGCGCCCCCGGGCGTAGGTGTGGTCGTGCCCCTGTAGGACCAGGTCCACCCCGTGGCGGTCGTAGATGGGCTTCCATGCATCCCTCAGCCCCTCGTTGTCCCGGTTCCCTGCCGCGGAGAAGATGGGGTGATGATGGACCGCCACCGTCCATCGGGCTGGGCTTTCCGCCAGGACCCGGTCCAGCCAACGGGCCTGGCTCTCCTGGTTCTCCGAGGAGTTCAGGACCACGATCCGGACCCCCTGGTAGTCCAGGTAGTAGTTGGACTCCGGGGTCGTCCCGGGGGCGCCGTTCACCGGGAAGGCGAACTGCGGTCGCCAGAAGACGGAGAGCCGCCGATCCAGGGTGTCGCCCTGCACCGTGGTGTGTTGCCCGTATTCGTGGTTCCCCGGGGCCGCAACGCTGGGGATCATCGCCGAGATGTGCCCCGCCGCCCGGTACCACTCGCCCCACTCCCTATCGGAGTGGGCCCGGTTGATCAGGTCCCCCGCGAAGACCATGAAGCGCGCCTTCGGAGCCTCGGCAAAGCCGGCCCGGATGGTGCGCGACCACAGGGACAGGATGTCGTTCTGGGCGTCTCCGAAGTAGAGGAACGTGAACGGTTCCGCTTCCCTGCTGGCCGTGCGGAACTGGAACCACTCGCTCCACCGCTCCCCGTCCCCCACCCGGTAGGCGTACAGGAGCCCCGGCTCCAGATCCGTGAAGGTGACGGAGTGGTAGTTGACCAGGACCCCGGCCCGCTCCACATGCCGCACGTCCACGGTTTCGGTCCTCGCCTCCACCACCACCACGGGGTCCTCGAACAGCGGGCTGGGTGTGGCCGGGGCAAGCTGCCCCCAGGCCTTGCGTGCGCTGGCGTCCGTGCGCCAGGTGACGCTCTGGGTGGTGGCAGGATCGTCGGACCAGGTGAGGATGATCCGGTCCGGATCGGGGGATGCCTGGTTCCAGAGGGGTCCCCCGTGGGCGGAGTTCGGCGGCGCCGATGCCGCCCCCGGTGCGCCCCCCCGGGGGCTAGGAGTCGGCGCGGGCGCCGACCCGGAGGAGCCACAGGCCGCAACCAGCGCCGCGGCGGATACCGGGACAAGACGAATCCAGAAGCGATGAGCCATGGTCGGTGGCGACGCTCGGCGTGAGGATGGACCCGGGGGGACGAATGAGCCGGCCCGGCACCCTGTCCTCAAGCAAGGAAGATGCCGGGCCGGAGAGAGACTACCCCCCCTTCCCCGGGAGTTCCCGCCCCGGGGAAGAGGGCCCCACCTACCTCACCCCCGCGTCCTTTTCCAGGAGCTCCATGCTCCGGGCCGTCTCCACCAGGCGTACGAACTCGGACCGGTACCCTTCCGGGTCCTCCCCCACGGCCCCCCTGGCCAGCGCCGCCACCTCGGCGAGGGTGTAGCCTTCGCAGAACTCCGAATCCCTCAGGAGCATCCCCCAGGCGGCTACGGCGCTGGCGAAGCGGAAATCCTCCGACGGCCCGCGGGACCGGTCCAGCACCGGGAGCTCCAGGAGGCGGCTCTCGTCCTCGGTGGGCTCCTTGTAGCGGAGCTTCACATACAGGAGCTCAGGGCCGGCCGCAGCCCCGCTCCTGGGCGTGGCGGCCTGGTAGCGCAGGGAGTCCAACCCCCGGATCTCCACCGGGCTGGCGACACCCACGGGGATCACCTCGTAGAGGGCGGTCACCGAGTGGCCCGCTCCCAACTCCCCGGCGTCCTTGGTGTCGTCCTGGAAGTCCTCCGCGGCCAGCAGGCGGTTCTCGTACCCGATGAGGCGGTAGGCGGCTACCCGGGCGGGGTTGAACTCCACCTGGAGCTTCACGTCCTTCGCCACCGTTACGAGGGTCCCACCCATCTCCCCCACCAGGACCTTCCTGGCCTCCAGCGCGCTGTCGATGTAGGCGAAGTTCCCATTCCCGTGGTCGGCGATCTGCTCCATCTTGGCATCCTGGAGGTTCCCGGTGCCGAAGCCCAGCACGGTCAGGAAGGTCCCCTGTTCCCGTCTCTCCTCAATGAGGCGGATCATCTCGGAGTCGCTGGAAGCCCCGATGTTGAAGTCTCCGTCGGTGGCCAGGATCACCCGGTTGTTCCCTCCCCGGATGTGGTGTTCCGCCGCCACCTTGTACGCCAGCTGGATCCCGGCGCCGCCGGCCGTGGACCCTCCGGCTTCCAGGGATTGGATGGCGCTCAGGATGGCCTCCTTCTCAGAGCCGGCCGTGGAGGGAAGCACCAGTCCCGCCGCGCCGGCGTACACCACGATGGCCACCCGGTCCCGGTGACGAAGCTGGTCCACGAGCATCCCGAAGGCCGTCTTCAGGAGAGGGAGCTTGTCGGGGCTGTTCATGGAGCCCGAAACGTCCAGGAGGAAGACCAGGTTGTTCGGCGGCGCCTCCCTCATGTCCACCGACCGGGCCTTCAGGCCGATCCGCACCAGGCGGTGGAGGGGCTGCCAGGGGGCTACGCCCACTTCCCCGTAGACCGCCAGGGGGGCATCCCCGGCCCTCGGGGGAGCGTCGGAATAGGGGAAGTAGTTGATGAGCTCCTCGATGCGCACCGCGTCCACCGGAGGACGCACGCCGTCGTGGATGAAGCGCCGCACGTTGGCGTAGGAGGCCCGGTCCACGTCGATGGAGAAGGTGGACAGGGGGTTGGCCCCAGCCGCCAGGAAGACGTTCTCCTGGATGAGGGCGTAGGACTCGGTGTTGAAGTCGGGGTTGTAGCGGCCGGGGAGGGCCTGGGAAAAGGACGGCATGCCGGCGCCCTTGATCCGCGAGGCCTCCATGGCCATGGAGGGGACGACGTTCCCCATGACCCGTGACGCATCCATCTGGTCCCGCTCCTCCACCCTGGGCTTCAGGGTGAAGTCCAGGGTGTTGGTGCCGGCGGCCACCCGGAGGGTCCGCCGGGCCGCCTCATGGCGGGAGTGCTGAGCCACCAGAACGAGCTCCCTTCCCACCCACTCGTCCCCGAGCCGGAGGAGGTAGAGGCCGTCGTTCCTCGTCACCCCCCCGAAACGCCCACCCTCCTCCGATACCTGCACACCGCCCAGAGGTGCGCCCGTGGTGGCGTCGCTGATGCGCCCGGTGAGAATGACCTCACGAACCGGTGAGGCCGGGTCACTCATGGGAGTGGAGGCCATGCCGACGGAGAGGGCGGCGGCGCCGTACCCGCCCGGGGCCTCGAGGCCGGGAGGGGGCACGGGAGTCCCGCCGGTAGCGGCGCCGGCCGGAAGAAGGGTCTCGAAGCCGGCCCATGCCACCAGGGCCGCGGAAAGAGCCAGGAACGTCCATCGCGAGGGTCTCATGGGGTCCTCCTTGTCCTTTCGTCGTCAGGGGCCGGCCCAAGGGTTGGCCGGCCTTCTGATCCCCATGACGTCCCCGGGGGGTGATCCTGCACACCCGGCCGCCCGGGCGGAGGGCCGGCCCCTTCCTCACGGCGGCGGGAGGGCTTTGTCCTTCCGCCCTGCCCGACCTAGAATCCGGCGGTCCCCGGTGGGGTGGAAGTCCCGCCATCCCTCATGGAATCCGAACGTTGCCCAGGGGAAGCCCATGAGCTGGAAACGATTCAAGGAGCGGTTCTTCACCGACCCCACCAGGGTCCTGGCTCTGTCCGGTGGCGGGGCACGGGGGATGGCTCACATCGGCGTCCTCACCCATCTCGACCACTTGTCCCTGAAGCCCGAGCTGGTCACGGGCACGAGCATGGGAGCCGTGGTGGGAGCTCTCTACTGCCTGCGGGGATCGGGAGACGGCCTCGCCGAGGTCGTCCACGAGCTCTTCGAGAGTGAACTCTTCGAGAAGCTGGACCTGGACGAGCTGATCCAGGACCAGGCGGGAAGGCGGGACAGCTTCGAGGAGTTCTCCCGGAGGACCAAGACCCTCCTTACCCTCACGAAGATGATGAGGCGGATCTCCGTGGTGGACGCCGAGTTCATGGGGGAGATGATGGCCCGCCTCTTCGGCGACGCCACCTTCCGGGATCTCAAGATCCCCTTCGTGGCGGTCGCCACGGACCTCTATTCCGGGGAGGACATCGCCCTGGACGAAGGGAGCCTGGCAACCGCCGTGCAGGCCAGCGCTGCCATCCCAGGCGTGTTCGCGCCGGTGGCCCTGAACGGGATGCTCCTGGTGGACGGCTACGTCACCAAGAACGTCCCGGTTCCGGAGCCCGGCCAACCACCCAACCGCGCCGACGTCATGGTGGTGGACGTGCAGCGGGGCCTCCATTCCGACGGGCCCTGGGAGTGCGGGCTGGACGTTCTCTCCCGGGCGGAGTGGATCATGCAGATCCAGCTGAACCGGTACTACCTGGAGCTCGCCGATCTGGTGCTCGTCCCGGACGTCCAGGACGTGCACTGGGCCGATTTCCGCAGGATCGACCAGCTGATCCAGGCCGGGCGCCTCTCCGCGCTGGAGAGGGAAGAGGAGATCGTCAGGCTCTTCGGCTGATGGGCCCGGACCCGTAGCCTCACCCCTTCAGCTTCTTGTACCGGATGCGGTGGGGCTCCACGGCGCTCTCTCCCAGACGCCGTTTCTTGTCCTCCTCGTACTCCTGGAAGTTCCCCGGGAAGAAGAAGACCTGGCTCTCGTCCTCGAAAGCCAGGATGTGGGTTGCGACCCGGTCCAGGAACCACCGGTCGTGGCTGATGACCAGCACCGAGCCGGCGAACTGGAGGATCGCGTCCTCCAGCGCCCGGAGGGTGTCCACGTCCAGGTCGTTGGTGGGCTCGTCCAGGAGGAGGACGTTCCCCCCTTCCTTCAGGAGCTTGGCCAGGTGCAGGCGGTTCCGCTCCCCGCCGCTGAGCACCCCCACCGGCTTCTGCTGGTCGGCTCCCCGGAAGTTGAACCAGGAGAGATAGGCCCGGCTGTTCACCTCCGCCCGGCCGAAGTAGAGGATGTCCGCACCGTTGGTGACCTCCTGGAAGACGGTCTTCTTGGGGTCGAGCGCGGCCCGGGACTGGTCCACGTAGGCCAGCTTCACCGTCTCCCCCACCCTGAGCGCGCCGCCGTCGGCGTCTTCCTGCCCGGTGACCATGCGGAAGAGGGTGGTCTTGCCCGCCCCGTTGGCCCCGATGATCCCCACGATGGCTCCCGGGGGCACGTCGAAGCTCAGCTCTTCCATGAGGAGCCGCTCCCCGTACCCCTTCTTCACCCCCTGGGCCCGGATGACCAGGTCGCCCAGCCGGGGCCCCTTGGGAATGAGGATCTCGGCGGTACGCATCTGCTCCCGCTCGTCGGCGTTCAGAAGGTCCTCGTACGCGTTCACCCGGGCTTTCCCCTTGGCGTGCCGCGCCCGGGGCGCCATGCGCACCCACTCCAGCTCCCGGTCCAGCGTCCGCTGCCGGGCGCTCTCCTGCTTCTCCTCCACCCGAAGCCGCTCCCGCTTCTGCTCCAGCCAGGAGGAGTAGTTCCCCTTCCAGGGGATCCCATGGCCCCGGTCCAGCTCCAGGATCCACTCCGCCACGTTGTCCAGGAAGTAGCGGTCGTGGGTGATGGCCACCACGGTGCCCGGATACTCCGCCAGGTGCCGCTCCAGCCAAGCCACCGACTCGGCGTCCAGGTGGTTGGTGGGCTCGTCCAGGAGGAGTATGTCCGGGGCCTCCAGCAGGATGCGGCAGAGCGCCACCCGGCGCCGTTCCCCGCCCGAGAGGGTCGCCACGTCCGTGGCGCCCGGGGGGAGCCGGAGCGCGTCCATGGCGATCTCCAGCTTCCGGTCCAGCTCCCAGGCGTCGGCGGCGTCGATCCTGTCCTGGAGCTTGGCCTGCTCCTCCATGAGGGCGTTCATCTCCTCGTCGGTGCTCACCTCGGCGAAGGCCATGCTCACCTCCTCGAAGCGCACCAGGAGGTCCCGGGTCTCCTTCACCGCCAGCTCCACGTTCCCCTGTACGTCCAGCTCCGGGTCCAGCTCCGGCTCCTGCGCCAAGTACCCGACGCGGGTGCCCTTCATGGCCCAGGCCTCCCCGAGGAAGTCGGCGTCCAGCCCCGCCATGATCTTCAGGAGGGAGCTCTTCCCCGACCCGTTGGGGCCGACGACGCCGATCTTGGCCCCGGGGAAGAAGGAGAGGGATATGTCCTTGAGGATCTCCCGCTTGGGCGGGACGATCTTCGAAAGGCGGTACATGTGGTAGATGAACTTCTGCTCGGCCATGGGTGCGCGGGGGTGTGCGGTTGCGGCGGACGGGGAGGCGCATCGGCGTCTCCCCCGGGAACACCCGCCCCGGGGGTGCGGGGGCGCCCCGGGGAACCCGGTCCCGAGCCGCCAGGGTGGGAAATCTAATGGAAGGAGGAGGGGATGGCCCAGCGGGGAGGGGAGGCGTGGGGCAGGCGCTCGGGCGCCCCCTCCCCGCCGGCGGCGCTACTCCGCCCGGAGTGCCTCCACGGGGTCCGTCCGGGCCGCCCGCCGGGCCGGGAGCCAGGAGGCCAGGAGGGCCACCACCCCAAGGACCATGGGGACCATGGCGAAGGTGACGGGGTCCGTGGAGGAGACCTCGTAGAGCATGGTCCTCATCAGGCGGGTGACGCCGAGGGCCGCCGCCAGGCCCACCGCGATTCCCGTGCCCGCCAGGATGGCTCCCTGCCTGAGGACCATCCTGGAAATGGCCCCCGCCCTGGCCCCCAGGGCCATGCGGATGCCCAATTCGTGGGTCCGCTCGGTGACCACATAGGAGATGACGCCGTAGACCCCGACCGTGCCCAGGAGCAGCGCCACCACCGACGCAATTCCCATCAGAACCATGGCGAAGGAGGTCCGGGCCATGGAGTCACCCACCACGTCTTCCATGGTCATGATGTCGGCGATGGGAAGGTCTGCGTTCTGGGCCCACACCGCCTGGCGGACGGCCGGTAAGAGGGAGGCCGGTTCCCCGGCGGTCTTCACCACGTAAGCCAGGGCCTGGGGAGTGGAAACCTCGTCCTCCGGGCCGGCCTGAATGAGGGGATGGTAGAGGACGGGGAGGGGTTCCACCTCCATGGACCGGGTCCGGACATCGTCCACCACCCCCACGATGGTCTGCCAGGGGGTGTCCTCCGAGATCTGACCGTCCTCGGTATGGTGGGTGTTCTGGGTCAGTCGTTTCCCGATGGCGCCTCCGTGGGGCCAGAATTGCTGGGCAAGCGCTCTGGTCACCACCACGGCGCCGCTCCGCTCCCGGGCGTCGAAGGGGGTGAGGAGCCTCCCCTCCAGGAGGCGCATCCCCAGAGCCTCCATGTAGCCTGCTGTGATCTGGTGGCTCTCGATGACGTGGGGAACCTGGCCGGGTGGGGTGGGGAACTCCTCCACCTCGGTCCCGCTCCGATTCATTCCTCCGCCCAGGGGGACATCGGTTCCGGCCCCCGCCGCCGTTACGCCGGGAAGGGAAGCAATGCGGTCGAGGAGTTCATCATGGAAGGCCACCCGGCTGTCGGGGGTTGGATAGCTGGCCTCCGGCAGAATGATGCGGAGGGTGAGGACCCGTTCCGGGCTGAAGCCCGGATCCACCTTCCTCAGTGCCTGGAAGCTCCGGAGCATGAGCCCCGACCCCACCAGAAGGACCAGCGCCAGGGCCATCTGGGAGACCACCAGGGTGTTCCGGGCCCTGTGGCGCTCCCGACCCACGGATCCGCCCCTGCCGCCCTCCTTCAGCCCGCTGGTCATGTCGGGCCGGCGGTACTTCCATACGGGGAAGAGGCCGAAGAGAAGGCTGGCCAGGAAGGAGGCGGCCAGGGTGAAGAGGAGGGTCCAGGCGTCCATCCCGATCTCAGCCAGCCGGGGGAGGTTCTCGGGACCGAAGCGAACCAGCCCCCGGGTCCCGGCCCAGGCCAGCGAGAGTCCGCCAAGACCGCCAAGGAGGCCCAGCGCCACACTCTCCGTGAGGAAGTAGCGGGCCAGATCCCCGCCGGAAGCCCCCAGGGCCGTCCGCACCGCCACCTCCCGCTGCCGCCCCTCGGCACGGACCAGAAAGAGGTTGGCCACGTTGGAGCAGGCCAGGAGGAAGAGGAGTCCCACGGCGGCCAGGATGATCCAGAGGGTCCGGGAGACCTCGCCGGTGATCTGCTCCTTGAGGGGGGTTACGTTCGGGGCGAAGCCGATCTGCTCCAGCATGGCCAGGGACACCCCCCCGCTGAACCGCTCCGGGAAGAGACGGATCAGCCGGTCCATGTCGGCATCCACCGCCGCCATTTTGACGCCGGGCTTGAGGCGGCCGATTCCCGGCGTGTTGAAGCTCCCCTCATTGGGGGCTGCGGGATCGAAGTGGAGTTGGGAGAAGATCTCCGCCTTCTCGAAGCCCACGGCAAAGCCCGGTCGGATGACCCCCACCACCTCCAGCGCCGCGTCGTTGACCTGAATGGTCCGGCCCACGATGGAGGGGTCTCCTCCATAGCGCCGCCGCCAGAGCTCGTGGCTCAGAACCACCACCTCCGGGGCGCCGGGAAGGTGGTCCTCCGGGACCGTCAGCCGGCCCAGTTGGGGAATGGCCCCCAGGAGGGGGAGGGTTTCCTGACTCACCAGGAGGGCATCCACCCGTTCCGGGTCCTGGTCTCCGGTGAGGTTCAGCGCCGCGTTGTTGTAGACGCCGAAGCTCTCGAAGACCTGGTTCTCCCGGGCCGTGATGAGATAGGAGGCCTCGGAGTGGGGGACCAGCTCAACGTTCATTCCCGGGGCCGTGTAGTTCACAGCCATCAGGCGGTCCTGCGCCGGGAAGGGAAGGGGGCGGATGAGGATGGAGTTCACTACCGTGAAGATGGCCGAGTTGGCCCCGATGCCCAGGGCCAGCGTCAGGACCGCCACGAGGGTGAAACTCGGACTCCGGGTGAGCTTGCGGAAGGCCTGTCTGAACTCCCCACTCAAGGCACTCATGATGGTCGACGCTCCCCTAACGATCCCCAGTGGGTCAGTGGGACCCGGATTCCCGTGGAAACACTGATCTTCCCCTACGGGAACGGGGCGCCGGGGATTCGCGGGCGGCTTCCGGGGGGGGGCGGGGAAGGGATCCCCGGGTGATCAGGGAAGAGGCTGACCCGCCCCGCTTCCGCCCGGTGCCGCGGCCGGACGTGCTACTCCGCGTTCAGGACGCGAATCGGATCCACCCGCGCCGCGCGCACCGCGGGCGCGGCGGCCGCGAGCGTCGCCACACCCGCGAGGACCAGTGCGGTCGCACCGTACGTCCACGGGTCCGTAGCGCTCACGCCGAAGAGCAGGTTGTCCATGAGCCGCGTGAGCGCCACCGCTCCAGCCGCCCCGAGCACCAGCCCCGCCGCGACCAGCTTCAGGCTCTGTCGGAGCACCATTGCCCGGATGTCGCCGCCCTCGGCGCCGAGCGCGAGCCGCACTCCCATCTCCCGCAGGCGCTGGTTCACGCCGTACGACACGACCCCGTAGAGGCCCACCACCGCGAGGAGGAGCGCGACCCCCGCGAAGAGCCCCAGGAGCATCGTGACGAAGCGCTCCGGCCCGACGGCGTCGGACACGAGGACCTCCATGGGGCGGATCTGCGCCACGGCCAGCGACGCGTCGAGATCGGCCACCGCCCGGCGCACCTCCGAGGCCAAGGAGGACGGCTCTCTCGTCGAGCGGAGCGCCATCCAGACACCGCCCTGCGGCACCTGCGCGTAGGGAACATAGAGGGCGTTACGACTGTCGCCGCGGATTCCGAAGTATCGTGCGTCCCGGGCCACGCCCACGATCTCACGCCAGGGGGCGTCCCCGCCGCCGAGCTTCAGGCGCTTGCCCAACGGGTCCTCCCCGGGGAAGTATCGCTCGCCCATCGCGGCGTCGATGACGACCACGAGCGGCCCCTCGGGAGCGTCGGAGGGCGTGAACCACCGTCCCGAAGTCAGGCCCATTTCCATCGCGCCCGGGAAGCCGGGGGTGACCATGCGGTACCAGACCACCTGGCTCTCGCCCTCTGGCGGCGGGGCGTGGCTCTCGATCTCGAAGTCCACGTCGGAGCCGAAGCCGGTGAGTGGCAGCCAGGACGTGGCTCCAAGGGCCTCGACCCCCGGGAGGGCCGCGAGGCGCTCCTCCAGCCGCCCCATGAAATCGCGCCGCGCATCGGCATCCGGATAGCGGGAGGAAGGCAGCGACATGCGGAGCGTCAGCACGTCGTCCGGCTCGAAGCCCAGGTCGGTGGCCCGCAGGTTGCGAAAGCTGCGCACGAGGAGCCCCGCCCCCACCAGGAGCATGAGCGCGAGCGCGACCTGCCCGGCCACGAGCACCCCCCTTGCCCGCACTCCGGCCTGGCCCCTCCCCCCACCCCGTCCGCCCCGCCGCAGCCCCGACTCGATGTCCGAGCGTGCCATGCGCAGCGACGGGACGAGGCCGAAGACCGTGCCCGCGAGGACCGTGACGGCCAGGGCGAAGCCGAGCACGCGACCGCTCACCTCGACCCCCTCGACCCGCGGGGTGCCGGCCGGCGCGATGAGCACGAGGAGATCCGTGCCCAGGTAACCGAGAACCAGTCCGAGGCAGCCCCCCACGAGCGCCAGGAGCGCGCTCTCGGTGAAGAGCTGTTCGACGATGCGCCGGCGGCTCGCACCCAGCGCCGCGCGCACCGACAGCTCGGCCTTCCGTGTGGTCGCCCGCGCCATCAGCAGGGTGGCTACGTTGACGCAGGCAATGAGGAGGACGAAGCCGACCGCTCCGAGGAGGACGAGGAGCCCGGTGCGGGAATCGGCGACGATGTCGGCTCGGAGTTGGACGAGGTTGAAGCCGGTCCCTTCGTTCTGCTGCGGATACTCGTGCTCGAGCTGGCCCGCGATGTCCGAAGCCTCTGCGCGCGCTGCGGCCAGGGTTACGCCCTCGGCGAGCCGCCCCACGGCGTGTAGGCAGGCGTTGGCTCGGGGGCAGAAGTTCTCGGCGCGGTCCTGGCGTAGCGGCATCCAGCCGTCGGCGTCGCTCACGAAAGGGGGCGAGAAGTCCGCCGGGAGCACCCCGATGACCGTCACCGGCTCACCGCTGAGCGTGAGCGTGCGGCCGAGCACCGACGGATCGGCGCCGAAGGCCCTCCGCCAGAAGCCGTCAGCCAGGAGGATCGTGCCGGGCGCCCCGGGCCGATCGTCTTCCGGGGCGAGCGCCCGCCCCAGCGCTGGCGAAACGCGAAGCACCTCCGAGAGCATCCCGTGCGAGACCAGCCCCACCTGGATCTGCTCGGGGTCGCCCAGGCCGGTGAGCGTCGGACCCTCGTCGGCGTAAGCGGCCAGCGCCTCGAACGAGCGAGAGCGCTCCTGCAGGTCGAAGAAGTCCTCGAAGTTGGTCCACTCGTCCGCGGGGCCGCCCGCCCGCGTACGGTCCGCCCACACGACGGTGAGGCGATCGGACTCCGGAAAGGGGAGCGGCCGGAAGAGGATCCCGTCCACCACGGAGAAGATGGCCGTGGTCACGCCGATCCCGAGCGCGAGCGTGAGCACGGCCACGGTCGCGAACCCGGCGTTGCGCGTCAACTGTCGTACGGCGTAGGTCACGTCCTGCCGCATCCGGTCCCACCAAGCGAGCCGCCTCATCCCCAACTCCCTCTCCCGGGTCATCCGGGCCTTCACCCGGTCCACGTCGCCGAAGCGCCGGTGCGCCTCGCGCCAGGCATCGTCCTCGCTCATGCCCTCTCGCACCAGGCGTGCGACCTTCTGCTCCAGGTGGAAGCGGACCTCCTCGTCCACCTCGTCGGCCAGGTTGTCGGGTGCGGGCGGCAGGCGGAACGCCCGCTTCCTCCGGCTCACGCCGCGCCTCCCTCCGCCAGCGTCTTGTCGACGGCCTCGGAATACCGCCTCCACGCTGCCGCCTTTTCCTCCAGATGGCGGCGGCCCGCCGCGGTCAGCGCGTAGTACTTCGCGCGCCGGTTGTTGTCCGACACCCCCCACGTCGCCCCGACGAGCCCGTTGCGGGCGAGCCGGTGAAGCGCCGGGTACAGCGTGCCCTCCTCCACGAGCAGGCTTCCGTCCGAGACCGCTTCAATCCACTCCGACACGGCGTAGCCGTGCTTCTCACCCGTGCTGAGGGCGTTGAGGATCAGGAGGTCAAGGGTGCCCCGCAATAGTCCGAGGTTGCCGTCGCCCATCGTGTGTATGCTCCCGCGCCGCTGGAGACGCCGAGGTGGATGAGGAGGGGGGTCGCCCACCCCTTTGATTTCTATGGGTAGGATACTGCCCTTCCCCTTTGATTTCAAGGGGAGTCCGTGCACCGGCTTTCCCTGCGTGGGCCGGCATCATCCGTGCATGCCTCCCCCACACCCCCCGGCTCTCCTCCGTGGGCGTTGGGATCGACGCGCCTGGCACCCTCCCCGGCTCTCCAACCGGCGCCCCGGCAGCCTCAGCATGCCCGTCTGCGGCACCCGCCGGCGTCCGGAAGGCCCGCCTGTCGATCCCGATGTGGTGTCCGGCCTGCTCTTTCGGCGGGGTGGATGGAAGGAGATGACGGTGTAATGCGCCCTCAGCGATGAGCCCTGCGGAGGATCTCCGGATCCCGGGACCCCTGCACCTCCACGATGGTCACCCCGATCCCTTCGTCGCTTCCAGGAGCCGCTTCCGGTCCTCCTTGGGGAACTTCTCGATGGCGTAGCGGAGGGTGGTCCGGGGGAGGGCCGGGCCCTTCTCCAGGAGGTACGCCTCCAGTCGGCCCCGGTCCACCTTCCCGGCCTCACGGAGCATCCATCCCACGGCCTTGTGGATGAGATCCTCCTCGTCGCCCAGGAGTCTGGTGGCCACCTCGTAGCCCGCCGTCATGAGCCCCTCGTCGTCCATCAGCGAGACGAAGGCCACGGCGGCTCCACGCCGTACCCATGGGCTCGGAGAGGCCGTCCATTCCTTCACCTCCCCCGCCATCTCCGGGTACTTCCGGAGAAGGGGAGACAGGACGGTGGGAGCCAGGCCGTCCACCGATCCCCAGTTGCCGCAGGCCGTTTCCAACCACCGCCGACCGTGGGCCAGCAGCTCCGGGCCCGCTTCCTCCACGAAGGCTCCCACCACCTGGAATCCCGTCCCCCGGGCTTCCAGGTGGGGATCCTCGATGATGGCGTCACAGAACGCCACGGCCTCCGTCAGTGTCCAGCTCTCCTCGAGGCGCGCCACAAAGCCCTTCAACCACGCCTTGTAGGCGGGATAATCCACCCCGTAGGCCTGGATGGGATCCTTGAAGTACTTCTGGAGCGTATCCACCCGTTCCTGGATGGCATGGCCCTTCATGAAGGCGACGGCCTCCCGGGCGGCCTCCTGGGGAGACGGGGCCTCTTTCCGCGGAGTCTTCCTGGTGACCATGCCGACCCTCCTGTCAGCAAAGCTCGATGACGTCCCTCGACTTGCGATCTGCTACTGGTCCACAGGAGGCGTTGGCAGTGTGACCAGATCCAACTTCTTCACATGGGCACGGTCCAGGTCGTCGAGCCAGCGGCCGTACACTGCATCCGCCTGCCAGACCATGGGGGTGAACCGGGCCGGGAGGTCGAAGGTACCGAGGAACCGGCCTTCGGCATCGAAAGCGTCCCAGCTCCGGGAACCCAGCCTTCTGGACATCTCCTCCGAGAGGTCCAGGGCATCGATGTCCTCCAACACGTCGATCCGCTGGACGACCGTGGTCCCCTCCGGTCCCTCCATGATCTGGTTGAAGGCGGGGAAGGTGCTGCCGTAGCTCAGGTTGTCGATCTGGCGGTCGATAGCGGCGGGAGAGAGCCCCGCCCTGTCCAGCGCGGCCCGCAGGAGCCCTTCGAACCGGCCCCTGTCCGCTTCCGTCACCGGCCTTTCCTCCCAGGGCTTCGTGACCACGGAGCGAAGCGTGCCGTCGGGGCCTCGGAGCTCGATCCGGTAGCTCTGGGTCATGGCGGTTCTGAGCGTGCCGCTGGGCCCCACGTCCCAGGAGGGCTCGGTGGCGAAATACCGGAACCGAGGGGCCGCACCCTCCATCCACACCGTTTCGGCCTTGGGGAGCAGGACCAGGGTCTCCTCCTCCCCGTCGGGGCCGATGCGGACCAGGGGGTCCCCGGCATCCAACTCAGGGTCCTCATTGAACCCCATGGCCCGGCGTTGGACGAGGACGCTCCCGCTCCCGTCGGCATCCCAGCGGACCGGGAACCCGCTGGCGTAGGACACCATGACCGATCCGAGGAATTCACCCCCGAGGCTCAGGGAGCTGATGCGCAGGTTCCCCAGGTCCGGGACCAGGAGCCGTCCATCCCGCGTCAGGAACGCCCCCGCCGCGCCGCCACTGAATTCTCCGGGCCCCTCCCCTTGGCCCCCGAAAGTGCGGAGGTGCTTCCCGGCCTGGTCGTAGACCCGGAGCTGGCCGGCCATGCGATCGAACACGTAGATGAGGCCCTCCGGGTCCACCTCGATGCTGGTGACGTGGCCGAACTCGTGGTCGGGGTCTCCCACATCGGCGCCGATGGTGAGGGCCTCCGTGAAGGTCCAGGCTTCACCCGGACCCCAGAGCCCAGCATCAGGGTTCTGGACCACGCGGATCCCCGCGCTGTCGGAGATCGTCCCTTCCCAGTGGCCGGCTCCTCCCCCGCGGGAGCAGGAGACGGTGGTGAGGGCGACCGAGAGGAGAACCAGGCAGAACCCCGTTGGCGTCGTAGGCGTGGGCATGGGAAGATCAAGGAAAAGGAAGAGAAGGGGCCCCATGGACCCGTGAGATTGGCTGGAATCTGCCCGCATGGGGGCGGGAGGTGCAAGGAATCGGTGGGGGAAGGGGAGGGGGAGGCTGAAGCCGAGGGAATCGAGGGGTTGTTGGGGCGAGCCTCCAGCGGGGAGCGTGCGGGAGAGAGTTCAGGGGGACCGGGCACGGTGGCGAATGAAGTGCTTCAGTCCGGCTCGATCGGTGGTCTCGACGCGGACGCCGGCGTCGAGGCTGAACCCCGGCCCCCGACGGCCATCGAGCATCCACAGGGTTCTCGCCGGGCTCGCGAGCCGCAGGCGTGCAGCCCTCTCCCAGGGCACCTTCGGCGAGCAGCAGATCTTCTTCCCCTTGCGGGGGAGCGTGGGTACGGGCTTCACCATCCTCGCGCGAACCGGCACTGCCCGGGATCTCGTTCATGGGAACCGGGGTCCCCTCCTCAGAAGAGCCCGTCCAGGTAGGCGTAGAAGCGCATCCCCGAGCCCCCCCGGATCGGCCAGGCGAAGTCCATGCGGGCGATCCCGTCCAGGAAGGAGAGCCCACCTCCCGCGGACCAGAGGGCCTCTCCCTTCCGGAAGCCGGTCCGGGGCCCGGCCCACCCCAGGTCGGAGAAGGCCACGAGCCGCACGGCCGGAAGGGAGGTGCCGACCTCGCTCCGGGCCATCCAGAAGGAGCTCCCCTGGACGCCGGACGGGGGAAAGCCCCGGAGGGTGCGGGCGCCCCCGAGGAAGAACTCCTTCTGGAGGGGAGGTGCTCCCCACGCCGCGCCGGCGCCCACCTCCAGCGCCAGCGCCGTGCCGGCCAGGAGCGGTCGGTTGACGGCCACCGTGGCCAGGGCCCGCCGGTAGGAGAAGTCCCCCTCCCCCACCTCCCCTCTCAGGAGAGCTGATAGGACGAACCGGCTCGGGTCCACCCCCCACTGCCAACGCAGATCTCCGGAGAGTCCGAAGACGTTCCCCTCCTGGGCGTCGGCGACGGAGGGGAGGGTATCACCCGTGAAGGGCCGCCCGAGGTGGAAGTCCGTCTCCTTCTCCACCGCCGACTCCCTCTCGGCGAAGAGGCGAAGAGTGCGGCGGTTGCTTCGGCCGGTGCGGTGGTGAAGGATCTCGGCCCCCGAGGCCCCGTAGAACTGGGCCAGGTCGTTGCGGAAGATGAGGTTGGAGAGAGAGGTCCCGGTGGAGTGCGGGTTGTGGAAGTCGGCCGTGTGGGCCAGGCGACGATACCCCGTCACCGACAGGCGTGCCTCCTCCGGCCCCCGGTTGAGGGAGAGCTCCCCCCGGGGCGTGAGATCCGCCAGTCCGATCCTGGCCTCGGCGCCCAGGGACGAGACGGGCGAGAAGGCCAGGCTTCCGCCCACACCCAGGCTCACCCCCTCCACCCGGTTGTAGCGGTGGAGGCCGCTGGCCCATCCCAGGTTGAGGGAGGGGGTGAGGGAGTAGTAGGAGGGGAGCATCTTCCTCAGCTCCGATGCCAGATCCTGGATCTCCGCGTCGGAGAAGGCCACCGGTGTGGGACCCAGGAAGTCCTCCGAGAGCGCCGTCGAGCGGACCAGGGAATCCACGGGCGCGACGATGACCAGCACCGAGTCCGGCTCCTCGCCCTCGTCGGCTCGATTGACGCTCTGGCGGAACCACCCCGGCGGAAGCGCGTCCGAGGCCGCAAGGAGTTGGGAGTCCTCCTGGTTCACATGGAGGTCGGTGAGGGAGGATTCCACGATCAGGGGCATCCTGAGGAGCTTCCCGACGCGGACGACCCCCTCCATGGCGAAGCGCCGGGGAAGCCACCAGCGGAACTCCTGCAGGGAGTACTCCACGGTGAAGTACTCGAACTCCACCTGAACGGGCTTGAGGATCCCCGGGACGTCCTCTTCACCCTCCTCACCCGAAAGCTCGTAGGGTCGGCTGGGACGGTAGCTGGCACGGGCCAGGACGCCAGAGTCCCGGTCGAACCAGAGGGATCCGGCCAGGAGCTCGAAGGAGGCCTCGCGCGGTTCCACCAGGACCTCGACGAGGGTGACCGTCCGGTTCTCGGTGGGAAGCTGGAGGCGGAGGGTGTCGCCGGACCGGTAGCGGTAGTGGAGGGCCGCGGTGTCGGCCAGCGGATTCAGGGCGAACTCGTTCCCGATCCCCAGGCGATCGCTCCCCGGCTCGTGGAGGAAGAGGAGCTGGTCGAAGTTCCCCAGGAAGCTCTCCTGGATCTCCCGGGCCACGGCGGCGCTGTCCTGGGCCGAGCCCCTGCCCTCCCCGACCCTGACTCCCAGGGTGATGGAGTTCCTCCTGATCTTCACGTTTCCTTCCGCGTCGGTCTGGTTCCTCCCACCGGCGATGGGCACCTCCTGGCGGAGCCCCATCCACTGCAGCGCCTTCCCCTCCTCCCTGCTCCAGCGGAAGAGGGCCACCCGCTCCCGCTCCAGAAGACTCCGTTCCCTTCGGAAGGTCAGGCCGGCGAAGCCGATGTAGAGGCGCTCGCGGAGGAGCCCCTCGTAGGAGAGGATCTCCCTCTCATCCCGCCCGCGGGCCGCCCGGGCCGCCTCCACCAGCGTTCGGGCCCCGGGGTCGGCGTAGGTATCGGAGGGCAGGGTGTCCGGGATCGCCGCGGGTCCGCCGGAGAGGAACGCCAGGAGCAGGAGGGCCTTCATCGATCTCGGTCCATGGTGGTGGGTCCATGGCGGGCGGGGGGGGACCCCGCGTCCCCCGTGGCACGCTCTTCGATGCCGTACGGCGCGGCCGTGGGCTGGGGTTCGCCTCCTCAGCCGGGCCGGGTGGTCCTCCGGCCCGGCCACCCGGCGGAACCGAGCCACGCTGCCTGGGCCTCCCCAGCGGCTCTTCATCATGGGGCAGAACCTCGAGCCGTGCATCAGGACCCCTCATTCCAACCTTTCCGGAAGCGCTGCCGTCTGATAGTCCGAGTTGATTTCTATCTTCGGCGTAGGAGTAATCGTCGGAGAGGCTCTTGCCGGGGAAGAGGGAGACAGGATGGACCCGAGTCGAGTGGGGGAGTTCGAGGAGCTGGTCCTCCTGGCCGTCATGGCCGGCGGGGACAATGCGTATGGCGTGTCCGTTCAGCGGGTCCTGGAGGAGGAGATTGGCAGGGGGCCCTCGCTCGGGGCCATCTACACGGCGCTCGACCGACTCTCGGAGAAGGGGTGGATCCGCTCCCGGATGGGTGATCCGTCACCGGTTCGGGGTGGCCGCCGGAGACGCTGCTATGACCTGACGGAGGAGGGCCTGGCGCGTTTGAGAGAGGTCCGGAGGATCCGGGAGTCGCTCTGGGCCAGGGGCGCCCCCGAGCTCGGGAAGGAGGGTGTGTGGGGATGAGCGGACCGCCGTCGGCGGCTCTTCGCCTCCTTCGCCTTCTCACCAAGGGGAAGCGACGCATCGAGGTGGAAGGGGATCTGTTGGAGGGATACGAAGAATGGGCGCGAACCCTGGGCCCGGCCCGAGCCCGCCTCAGGGTATGGCGAGAGGTAGCGCTCCTCCTGACCTGGCGGCTGGCCGGGAGGGTGAGGTTGCGCCGTCGTTCCCCTGGATCTCCACGAACCGGCTCGATATCTCCGAAACGACGTGATGACTGGCGGGGCTACGTCTCCGATCTCTCCCATGACCTCGGCTTCGCCTCCCGGCGCCTGAGCCGGAGCCCCGGCGCCACCCTTGTGGCTATCCTCATCCTCGGCGCCGGAGTCGGGGGCAACGCCACCATCTTCTCCATCGCCGACGCTCTCTTCCGGGAGCCACCTGCTCTCGTGTCCAGTCCCCACGAGCTGGTAGGCTTGCATGCCGAATATGACGAGTTCGGGTACTACGATTTCCTCTACTACCGGGAGCATGGGGGGGCATTCCGGGATCTCATGGCCTACGGTGGCCTGCCCGGAACCCAGGGGAGAACGCCGAAGAGCGGGGGGGAGGTGGCCGTCGGTCGGGGCGATGATCTGACCCAGGCCCAGGGATGGGTGGTGTCCGCGAACTACTTCCACTTCCTCGGAGTTCCCCCGCTCCACGGAGCCGGCTTCTCCGGACGGGTCGGGCAATCGCAGGCGGCCCAGCCTGAGGTGGTACTGAGTCACGGCTTCTGGCGTCGGCAGTTCGGTGGGGATCCCCGGGTGACGGGGAATCCCCTCTATGTCAATGGCGTGCCCTTCCGGATCGTCGGCATCACGCCGGAGGAGTTTCGAGGGATCAATCCCACGGACCGCCTCCCGGATCTCTTCATCCCCATCATGGCCATGGGCGCCCTCATCCCTGATTACGAAGCGGGATTGAGACGGTATTCTCCCTCGGGAGAACCGCAGGGAGGACGGGATCTGCGCCTGGTAGGGCGGCTGAAGCCGGGAATGGGATGGGATGCGGCCGAGGCCGAGATGGCCTCCCTCCAGCAGCGCTGGGAGAGGGAGTTCGCAGAGTGGGCCGACGCTGTCTATGGGGGGCCCTACCAGGTGCGCATCCGTCCCGAGTTTCGGCTGACCCGGGGAGAAGCTCGGACGATGAAGAGGATGCTGTCCTTCCTCTGGTTCGTGGTGGGATCGGTCTTCCTCATCGCCTGCACCAACCTGGCCCTGCTGATGCTGGCCAGAGCGGCCGGTCGGGAACGGGAGATGGGGATCCGGGCCTCCCTGGGCGCCGGCAGGGGACGTTTCATCAGGCAGTTGCTCGCCGAAAGCCTGATCCTGGCGGGCCTTGGTGGAGGCCTTGGCGTTTTGGTGGCCTTCGTGGCGACCGACGCCGCGACTGAGATGCTTCCCGCCACCATCGCCTTCGATCTCAACCCTGATGCCTCGGTGGTCGGGTTCTCTCTTCTGCTCTCGACCCTGGCCGCGCTCCTCTTCGGGACGGCTCCCGCCTGGATTCTGTCCGGGGTGAACGTGGCCCAGGCTCTCGGCCGGACCGGCCAGGGTCGCACGAGGGCTCTCTTCCGAGGCGGATTGGTGGCGGTCCAGTCGGCCATCTCCGTCATCCTCCTCATCGTGGGAGGCCTCTTCGCCCGCAGCCTCCAGGAGGCCCGGGCGGTTCCCCTGGGCTTCGAGACCGAGAACCGCATTCTCTTGAGCATCCGTCTGGACAACCACGGCTACTCCGACGAGGAGGGGATGGCCTTCCTCACCGCAGCCCGGGATCGAATGGCTGGAGTGCCGGGCGTGAGGGCGGTCACGGCGGCCAATCGAATGCCGTTCCAGCCCAGAAACCACTGGGACTTCGTGGTTCCGGGGACCGAGTACGCTGAAGTCGGGCTGTATGCCGGCCTGAACATGGTGGGGGCCGACTACCTGGAGGTCATGGGGATTCCCCTTGTGGCCGGTCGATCGATCGGCGAAGCGGACGGCCCTGGGACCCCGTGGGTGGTCGTGGTCAACCGGCTCTTCGCGGACCGGATGTGGCCGGGGCAGAACCCGTTGGGAAGGACCATCACCTTTGCCATGGAAGGAGAATGGCGGGTGGTGGGCGTGGCCGAGAATTCCACCTACTGGTGGCTGGGAGAGGACCCGGTGCCCTTCGTCTACTTCCCCCTCCGTCAGCTCTTCACGGGGCGGATGACCTTCCACGTCGCCACACTCTCCCGTCCCATGGAGGTCGCCAGGGAGGTGGAGCGGGCCATGAGGGACGTCGATCCGAATCTGGCCATTGCCGTCAGCACCGTAGAGGCCCGCCTGGACCAACAACTCGCCAGTCTCCGCATCTGGACCGCCTTCGTCGCTCTCTTCTCCCTTGTCGCCCTGTTCCTGTCCATGGTGGGCCTGTACGGAGTCCAATCCTACCTGGATGGGCTCCTCCGGGCGGTGGCAGCGCAGGCCTACGGCGGGGTAGCCGCCGCCCCAACAGCCAACGCCCCTCCCCCGGGAAGACCCGCCCAAGAAGGCGGACGACGGCCTAGATTCCGGCTCGCGCCGGCCGGGTCATGGTCACGGGGTCCATGATCTCCTCCAGCTTCTCGCGGGTCAGGTGCCCCTGCTCCACCGCGATATCGGCCACCGAGCGGCCCGTCTCCAGCGCCTCCTTGGCGATGCGGGTGGAAGGCTCGTAGCCGATGACGGGCAGAAGCGCCGTGACGATGCCGATGCTGTTGTACACCATGCTCCTGCACCGCTCGGCGTCCACCTCGATCCCCTCCAGGCAGTGCGTGCGCAGCACTTCGAAGGCCCGGGTGAGCATGTCGATGCTCTGGAACAGGTTGAAGACCATCACCGGCTCCATGACGTTCAGCTCGAGCTGGCCGGCCTCGGCGGCCAGGGTCACGGTGAGGTCGTTGCCGATGACCTGGAAGGCCACCTGGTTCACCACCTCGGGGATGACCGGGTTCACCTTCCCCGGCATGATGCTGGAGCCGGGTTGGCGCGCGGGGAGGCGGATCTCGGCCAGCCCGCAGCGGGGCCCCGAAGAGAGCAGGCGAAGGTCGTTGCAGACCTTGCTGATCTTGGCCGCCACCCGCCGCAGGGTGGCCGACACCAGGAGCATCTCCCCCACGTCGCTGCTGGCCTCCACCAGGTCGGGAGCCAGCTCGAAGGGGAGCCCCGTGACCTCCCGCAGCGCCCGCAGCGCCTCGCCGGCGTAGCGCTCGTCGGTGGCGATGCCGGTGCCGATGGCCGTGCCCCCCAGTGTGCTCACCAGGCAGTGCTTGACGTCCTCCTCGATGCGGCGGATATCCTCCTGGATGGTGTTTCCCCAGGCCGCGAACTCCTGGCCCACGGTCATGGGCACGGCATCCTGGAGCTGGGTACGGCCCATCTTGAGGATACCCGAGAACTCCGCCGCCTTGCCATGGAAGGTGGCTACCGTGGCCCGCATGGCCTCCACCAGGGCGCCGTGCTTGAGGAGAACCGCGAGCCGGACCGCCGTGGGATACACGTCGTTGGTGCTCTGGGACTTGTTCACGTGGTCGTTGGGGTTCACCCGCAAGTAGCTCCCCAGGGGCTTGCCCAGGATCTCGAGAGCCCGGTTGGCGATGACCTCGTTGGCGTTCATGTTGGTGCTGGTGCCGGCACCGCCCTGGATCATGTCCACCACGAACTGGTTGTGCAGGTGCCCGTCCACGATCTCGTCGCACGCCTGCAGGATGGCATCGGCGACGTCCTCCTCCAGCAGGCCCAGACGCCGGTTGGCGATGGCCGTCGCCTTCTTCACGAGCGCCAGGGCCTGGATGAAATGGGGGAAGTGGGAGAGAGGGATCGCGGTGATGTTGAAGTTTTCCACGGCCCGCAGCGTCTGCACCCCATAATAGGCGTCGGCCGGCACGGCCAGCTCGCCCAACAGGTCATGTTCCATGCGGGTGGCGCCGGTGCGGTACTGCCCCGATCCACCCGTCCCCCGGTCGCTCTTGAGGCGGAGGAAGATCTCCCGGGCCACCTGGGCCAGCACCCTCGCCCCGATGCGGGGGTTGGTGTCCATGAGGTCGAGGAAGGTGTCGCGGTCGAGCGTGAGGAGGGCTGAATCCACGATGGCCCGCCCGGTGGTACTGTGGGGGGTGTCGTCCAGGAGCGCAGCCTCCCCCAGGCAGTGGCCGGCATGGTAGGTCACCAGCCCTCGTTCCTGGCCGCCGTACCGCTCGCTCACCCGGATCGCGCCCGACTTGATGACGATCAGGCGGGTACGGGGCTTGCCCTGGTTGAAGACCACCTTCCCGGCCTCGTAGAACTCCTCCTTGATGTGTGGGATCAGGACGCCCATCTCCTCGTCGGTGAGGGCTCGGAAGATCGCGCTGTAGCGAAGGATGTTCAGCTCTTCGTTCATGTCGTCGCTCCTGGTCTTGGTCCTCGCTCCGGCCGGGGCGAGGTGGACTTGCACAGAGACAATCTGAGGGCAGCGGCGGCCGGAGGACAGCGGGGCGGGGAAACTCCGGGGGCCATCCGGAGTCGCGGACCCTCGGGGCGAGGGCGGGTCCGGCCCCTGCCGATTCCCCCTTTGCGACCGCGAGTGCAACCATTCGCCTCCACCTCCCGTCCTATTAGTATGACGATGTCGGGGTAAC
>JBFYZD010000162.1:0-3194 GCA_041309685.1 Gemmatimonadales bacterium
AGGATCGAACACGGGCCTCGGACCCCCTATCGGGGGGTCTAGAAGGCCCGAACCCCCACGACGATGGCGGCCAAGTATAGTAAGGGGCGTGCGGGGCCGCTGCCCGGGGGGGGGAAAAAACGCAAGGAGGGGAAGGGGCGTGGGGCCCACGAACCGGGCGAAGGGCGTATGCGCCCCCCGCCCGGAGTTGCGCTGCAGCTTTCTACCGGAGCATCCTCGGCGCCGACCGGATGGGAAACCGGAATCCGGTCCGGGACCTGCGCCTCAGCGGCCGGGGCCTGGGGAGAGGAGTCCTTGAGGTGGAAGCCGTACCGCTTCCGGCCATGGGGAATCGCTGGCTGGCAGAACCTCATCCCAACAGAATAGAGATCCTGAAGGTCCTGGTCCGAGAGATCCGGATAACGCTCCGCCAGGTAGTCGATGGTCTCGTCCATCCAGTGCCTCTGGTCGCCTTCCTCGGCCTGGAGGACCCCACACCGGTTGATATGGCTGAATAGCTCGTCCCGCGCCCGATTGATTACGTTCTCCTTTGCCACTGCTGCCTCCGCCTATAGTCTCACGGGAGGGGTTGGTCGTCTCCCGGAGGAATCAGACATGTTTCAGACCAATAACTTAACGGAAGGACTCGACTGTGGAAACCGGGGCCCCTGACCACGCTGGAAGAGGCTCGGATGCGGTGACGCTGGAGGTCTACCGGCACCTGTTCACCGCCCTGGCCGAGGAGATGGGAGCCGCCCTGAGGCGGGCCTCCTTCTCCCCCAACATCAAGGAGCGGAGGGACTACTCCTGCGCTCTTTTCGACGCCCGGGGGGTTGCCGTGGCTCTGGGGGACCACATGCCCGTGCATCTGGGAGCGATGCCCATGAGCGTGGAGGCCGCCCTGGCCGAGGTCGGCACCCTGGAGCCCGGGGACGTGGTGATCCTGAACGACCCGTTCCGGGGAGGCACCCACCTTCCGGACATCACCCTCATCTCGGGCGTGTTTGCCGGCAATCCCGACCCGGGCAGACCCACCGGCTGGGCAGGTGACGGGGCCCTCCTGGGCTACGTCGCCTCCCGGGCCCACCACTCGGACGTGGGGGGGATGTCCCCCGGGTCCATGCCCCTGGCCCGGGAGATCTATCAGGAGGGCCTCAGGATCCCTCCGGTGCTCCTCTTCCGGCGGGGCGTGCGAAACGAGGAGCTCTGGGCGACGGTTCTCGCCAATGTCCGGACCCCTGTGGAGCGGGCGGGGGACCTGGACGCCCAGCTCGCGGCGCTGCACACCGGTTCGGTGCGCCTCCGGGAAATGGTGGAGCGTCGGGGGGCTCCTGCGGTCCAGGACGCCATGCAGGGGCTCATCGCCTACGCGGATCGTCTGGTGGAAGCAGGGATCGCGGCGATCCCCGACGGCCGATATGAGGCCGAAGACCTCATGGACGACGACGGGTTCGGGTCCCGTGACATCCCCATCCGCCTGGCCATGGAGGTGGCCGGAAACCGGATGACCCTGGATTTCCGGGGGACCGCACCCCAGACCTCCGGCGGGATCAACGCCGTGGCGGCCATCACCTCATCCGCCTGCCGATACGTGGTACGCTGCATGGTGGAGGCCCTCCTGGGAACACCCCTCCCCGCCGGCGGCGGATCCATGACCGCCGTGGAGCTCCGCCTGCCGCCCAGGTCCCTGGTCCATGCTTCGCCTCCGGCCAGCGTGGCGGCGGGAAACGTGGAGACCAGCCAACGCATCACGGACGTTCTCCTGCAAGCATTCGGGAAGGCCCTGCCGGCCCTGGCGCCGGCCCTGTCCCAGGGGACCATGAACAACACGACCGTGGGAGGAACGGATCCCCGCACCGGGGGGACCTTCGCCTATTACGAGACGGTGGGGGGAGGGATGGGAGCCGGCCCTCAGGGGCCCGGGCTCTCCGGGGTTCACACCCACATGTCCAACTCCCTCAACACCCCCGTGGAGGCCCTGGAGCATGCCTACCCCTTCCGGGTCACCCACTACTCCCTCCGGAGAGGGAGCGGGGGCGGGGGGCTCCACTCGGGGGGAGATGGGCTCCGCCGGGACATCCAGATCCTCACCGGCAGCCGGGTGACCCTGCTCGCGGAGCGCCGGACCCGGGGGCCCCGTGGGGCTGCCGGGGGGGAGGACGGAGCCCCCGGGCAGAACGTCCTGATCCGGGGGGGGGCGGAGGAGAGCCTCCCGGCCAAGACGAGCTTCGATGCCCTGGCGGGGGACATCGTCAGCATCCGGTCCCCGGGGGGTGGGGGGTGGGGGCGATCCGACCAGGCTGGAGGCGGCCGGCCCATCCCCTCCCCTGCACTCCGGCAGGAGGAGTGACCCCGTGGACCTCCAGACGGCGTTCTTCTGTGACGAGGCCCGGGAAGACCCCAACGGGAAGCTGGACGCCCATGGGATCTTCCATGACCTCTTCGCGACAGGGTTCCCGGCGGCTCACGGCCGCATGGTGCTGGTGCTGGTGGTCGACTGGGACCGGAAGGATCACGGCCGCTACGGCCTCAAGGCGGAGCTGGTGGCGCCGGACGGATCCGTCGTTCTGACGGTGGACGGACACACGGAGGTGGACAGCCGTCCGGCCCATCGGCCTCCGGCCCGTACCCGCTTGGTAACGGAGCTGGAGAAGGTGGTGTTCCCGAAGGCGGGGCGATACCATCTTCGGCTCATGGTCAAAGGCCAGCGGTTCCGGGGTCCCACCCTCAACCTGGTCCAGATCGAGGTTGAAGGGGACACCGTCCCGGCTCCCGCCTCGGAGGCACAAGGACAGACACCGTCATGATCCCATTTCCAGCTCTCCCCGTGGCCTTCCTCGCCCAGGTCCGATGGGGGCCCTCCCCGGAGATCTTCTCCCTGGGCCCCCTCCCCATCCGCTGGTACTCCCTGGGTTGGCTCCTGGCCTTCGGGGTGGGATTCTTCCTGGTCCGGGGGATGTACCAACGGGAGAACAAGCCCCTGGAGGAGCTGGACACGATCCTCCTCTACATGATGCTGGGCGCCATCATCGGAGCCCGGCTGGGCCACTGCTTCTTCTATCGCCCGGACTACTACCTGGCCCACCCCCTGGAGGTCATCGCCTTCTGGAAGGGATTCCGGGGGTTGGCCAGCCACGGCGGAGCGCTCGGGATCCTGTTCTCCCTCTACCTGTTCGCCCGCACCCGCCCCGACCAGCCCTACCTGTGGCTGCTGG
>JBFYZD010000163.1:0-2871 GCA_041309685.1 Gemmatimonadales bacterium
GGCGGGGGCCGGGGGGCCGGGCCGCCGGGAGACGGACCGCCGGGGGGCGGACGGCCGCCGCGCTCCGGGAGGCGCGCGCGTCGCCTTCCTCCTCAAGGAGATCCCGGCCCTGGTGCGCCACGGCGCCGCGGAGCGATGGGAGAGCCTGGAGGGGCCTCCTCTCCTGAAGGGATTTGCCGACGACCTGCGCTTCGCCCTCCGCGCCCTCAGGAAGCATCCGGCCTTCACCCTGGGGGCGGTGGTCATGCTGGCCCTGGGGATCGGGGTGAACACGGCGGCCTTCTCCCTGGCCGCAGGGTTCTCGCGCATCGTGCAGCGATTCGAGGACCCCGACCGCCTCGTCTTTCTATGGGGGGTGGAGGAGGGGTGGGACCAGGCCACCGTGTCCGGGCCCCATTACCTCGCCTGGAGGGACGAGTCCTCGGCCTTCGAGGCCATGGGCGCCTACCGGCAGGGGGACCGCTACATCTCCGGAGAAGGGGAGCCGGCCAAGGCCCGGGTGGTGGAGGTGACGCCGGGTCTCATCTCCCTCCTGGGGTTCGAGCCGGAGGTGGGGCGCCTCCCCCTTCCCGAGGAGGCCGACCCGGGGGCGCCCCCCGTGGCGGTGCTCTCCTGGCGGCTCTGGCGGGAGCGCTACGGGGGGGAGGAGGTCCTGGGGCGGACCCTGGTCCTCGACGATGTGGCCCACACCATCATCGGCGTGCTTCCCAGGACGGTGGAGTTCGAGATGCTCTGGCGGGGGGCGGGGGTGTATGCGCCCCTGAGCCTGACTCCCGGGAACGCCATCTTGAGCGAGAGGAGCTACCGGGTGGTGGGCCGCCTGGCGGCAGGGTCCTCGGTGGGGGAGGCCGAGGTCCAGACCGCCGCCATCACCGCCCGCCTGGCCCAGGCCCATCCCGATACGGACGGCGAGCTTCGGTCCCGTGTGGAACCCTTCGGGGACTTCTTCCTCGGCACCGAAGACCGGCTGGCGCTCGGCGGGATCCTCGCGGCGGTGCTGGCCGTCCTCCTTATCGCCTGCGTGAACCTGGCCAACATCCTCATGGCCAAGGGGGCCACCCGGCGGGGGGAGGTGGCCATCCGCCTGGCCGTGGGCGCCAGCCGGGGACGGATCCTCCGCCAGCTCCTCTCCGAGAGCGTGCTCCTGGCCGTGGCGGGGGGGCTGGCCGGCCTTCTGCTGGGGCGCTGGGCCCAGGACCTCCTCGTCTCCGCCATGCCCGCCACTCCCTTCCTCCCGGAGGAGGCGGCGCTGGACGGAACCCTCCTGGCCTACACCTTCGCGGTGTCCCTGGTCGCGGCCCTGGCCTTCGGGCTCACGCCCGCTCTCCTGGCCTCGCGGGCGTCGCTGAGCGAGAGCGTGAAGGAGTCGGGGACCGGGGCCTCGGCGGGACGCCGGAGGAAGCGCCTCCGGGATTGGATGCTCGTGGCCCAGTTGGCGGTGACCGTTCCCCTGGTCCTGAGCTGCGGCGTCTCCTTCCTCAACCTGAGGGCCCTCCGGCAGACCGACTTCGGCTTCCCGGTCCAGGGGCTCCTGACGCTTCGCCTGGAGCCACCTACCCACAGGTACGCCGACGGCGAGAGCCGGAGGCGGCTCTACCGGGAGGTTCTGCAGGCCGTACGGGGCGTCCCGGGGGTGGAACGGGCAGGGGCGGGGCTCGGGATCCCGATGGGCATCGGCGGCCGGGGGATGTACGCCCCCCTGGTGGCGGAGGGGTGGGAGTCGGCGGAGGGATCGGCTCGAGGTCCTGGAGGCTACGACCTCGTGGCCTCCGGGTACTTCGAGGCGCTGGGCGTGCCTCTCCTCTCGGGGCGAGCCTTCGGCCCGGACGACACCCCGGACGGACCCACCGTGGCCGTGGTGAACGAGACACTGGCCCGGCGCTACTGGCCGGGCGAGGACCCCATCGGCAAGCGCCTCCACCCCGACACCGATCCGGACCGGCTCTACGCCGGATACGAGCCCTCCCTCACCGAGCCCGTGACAGTGGTGGGGGTGGTGCGGGACTTCGGCGCGAGCTTCCATGGAGACCCCCCGGACGCCGAGATCTATCTGTACCAGGACCAGCATCCGGGCGCGAGCCTCCTCCTGGTGATCCGGAGCCAGGGGGACCCCCTGACCCTGGTCCCGGCCGTCCGGGAGGCGGTGGCCCGGACGGACCCCGCCGTGCCCATGACCGAGCTCCAGACCGGGGAGGCCATGGTGGATCACTGGCTCCAGGAGAGCCGCGCCATCGGCGGGATGCTGGGGGTCCTGGGCGCACTGGCCCTGGGGATGGCGCTGATCGGCCTCTACGGGATGGTGGCCCACTCCGTGGCCCAGCGGACCTTCGAGCTGGGGGTGCGGATGGTGCTGGGGGCCGGCCGCAGGACCATCGAGCTCTCGGTCATGCGCTCCTTCCTACGGCTGGCGGGGGTGGGCACGGGGGTGGGGGTCCTTGTCGGGGTGGCCCTGGGGATGGTGGTACGCTCCCAACTGGCCACCCTCCAGGTCCCCTGGGTGCCCATGATCCTGGGCGTGACGGGGCTCGTCATGGGGGTGGTGGTCCTGGCGGCCTGGCTCCCCGCCCGGCGGGCCACCACCATCGAGCCGGTGGTGGCCTTGAAGTGCGAGTAGGAGGCGGCAGGCGCGGCGCCCGGCGGGTACAACCCCCGGCAACCTGGCCCGGGGCGCTCTCGTCGAGCTCGTGGGTTGCTGCCCGGTCCGGAGTGGCTCCCGGCGGCGCCTTGGCGGCCCTCTTCTCCTGCCGGTCGCTGTTCTTTGGACAACGGAAGCCCCCCGGCCCTCACCCGCTCCGGGGGGTCCCCATTCCACGCGGTCCGGTCAGTCCTCTCCACCCCCCACGGGCTTCTTTCCCACCTTCAGAGTGCTGG
>JBFYZD010000164.1:0-2572 GCA_041309685.1 Gemmatimonadales bacterium
TCGTTGGTGAAGACGTCCGCTCCCTCCACCCTGTCGAACATCTGGGAGATGAGATTCTGGTGGTACCGGCCCCAGTGGGCCTTGGCGACGAAGGTCCGGTCCCGGGTCAGCTCCACCGATACCCCCAGCCGGGGATCCAGCCCATCAGCCTCCACCGCCAGGAAGCGGTTTCCCGACGCAGGCGTGATCCACCCCCTCCACCGGGTGAGGCGAAGGCCCGGCGTCAGCACGATCCTGGGTCCGAGCGAGATGGAGGACTGGGCGAAGGCCGCGGTGGTCTCCACGTCTGCGTCCAGATGGACCTCTCCTCCATAAAGGGCGGAGATACGCTTGGACGAAGAGGCGGGCTGGGTCCACGTGAGGGGGTTCTCCGGGTCGAATCCGGACCACCTCACCGGAAGCCAGGTGACTCCCCCGTTTCGGATGCGCCGGTCCAGGAAGCTCCCCCGGGAATACTCCCCTCCCACCTTGAGCTGATGCTCCAGGCTCCCTGTCTTCAGCCGGAAGGTGCCGGTGAGGGTGGCGGCGGTGCTGGCCGGGGCGCTCCGGAGGGTGAGGGGAGCGTTCCGGAAGGCATTGTAGGGCGGGGTGAGGCTGAAGTTGGACAGGCCCGGAATCCCCCCGCCCTGATAGGGATCGTAGCGCTCGTCCTTGGAGAAGTGGTTGACCCTGGCCTCCAGTACCGCCCAGTTCCCCAACAGCTCCCGGATCGAGCCGTTCAACAGGAGGGTGGGGGAGGAGTAGCGGTGGGTGGCCCCCGCGGCTTCGAACCCCGTCAGGTTGTAGTTGTCGGCCCGGGTGTCGGTGTAGGCGCCGGACACCTCCAGGAGATGGGAATCCCCCGGGGCCCAGGTGAGCTTCCCGAAGAGCTTCTCCTCGACACGCCCCTCCTGGAAGGGGGCGTGGCTCCCCTCCACCTGGGGGAGGTGGTTCAGGGCCTTTCGGTCCTGGCCCACCCGTTTTCCGCTCACGTAGTAGAAGAGTCGGTCCCGGAGGATGGGCCCCCGGGCTTCCCCCTCCATGTCGTAGCGCCAGGCCACCTCGGTGCCGATCTCGGTGTCGACCAGGTTGGTGTTGTTCAGGAGGTCCTGCTCGAATCCGGTCCGGATGGAGCCCTGGAACTCGTTGCTGCCGGTCTTGGTGATCACATCCACCAACCCGCCCTGGAACCCTCCGAACTCGGCTCCGGCGCCGAGCCCCCTGACCTCGAGGTGGTCGATCCAGTTGATGTTGGGCTCCAGGAGATTGCCTCCGAGGCCCGGATGCGTGGTGGAAAGGCCGTCCATCCGGTAGGCGTTGGCCTGGAAGCTGGAGCCTCCCCAGATGTTGTCGGGCCGGGCCCCGGGGGTGAGGGCGATGAGATCCCGGACGTCGTAGGACATGGGGAGAAGGAGGATCGCCTCCTCCTCCACCCGGGTGCTGAACTCCGAGTTCTCCCGCTGGATCTGGATCCGCTCGGCCCGGACCGTGAGCCCTTCCACTTCGATGGGGGCGACCTCCAGCACCACGTCCACGGCCCGGGAGCTCCCGGCTGCGATCCTCACCTCCTCCACGACCTCCGTCCGGTAGCCGAGGGCGCTCACCCGGAGCCGGTAGGTCCCGGCGGGGAGCCCGCCCAGCACCGCCACCCCCCGGGCGTCCGTGGCGCTCCGGTGCAGCACCTGCTCCAGGTGGAGAAGCTCCGCCGTGGCGCTGGAGAGGGGGCCCACGGGACTGCTCACCCGCACGAACAGGATGCCGCTCTGGGCCCGCAGCGCGGAGGGTGCCAGGGCCAGGAGGAGCGCCCCGGCCAGGAGGAACGGGCGGAAAGGGCCAGGCTTCATGAGATGCTCCGTTCTGGTTGGAAGCGGCGCCGGGGAAACCGGCGCTTACCCTCCAAAGCTCATGCGGAGCCCCAGGTGGGCCTGCCCCTGGGAGTCCGGCGAGACCGCCGGGGTCGGCCCTGGTGGTCCCCGTGGGGGGAACCATCTCGCATCCCCGGTGCAAATGCAACGGTGCCGCCCGGGCAGCACCCGCTCCCGTGTCCTCCCCCCTTTCTTCTGCCGCCGGCCTCCTCGCGGCATTCGCCGACGGAATGGGGGGCACCTGGAGCCCCGGGTGTGGCGGCTCCACGCTGGCGGGGGCTTTGCAGGCCGAGGACGTCGCCTTCGCTCACAACCTTGTCCGGTACCTCGCCGCCGGCCTCCTCCCGCCGTACCTTCCTCTTCCGCCGGGCCTCCTGGAGAGGAGACCCGCGAACCCCCGGGGCCGCTCCCCCGGAGAAGCGCCATCCAACCCACGAGAACGACGGTCGCCATGTCCCTTTTCCCGCGCTCCTTCCCCCACCGGCTCCTCCAGGGGGGTGTTCTGGCCGCCGGCCTGGCCATGGCCGCTTGCGAGGCCCCGGGTGCCGGCGGTCCAGCCATCGCCTTCCCGGAGGGTTGGCCCTTCCCCGCCGACGAAGCGCCCGTCCTGGCCGACAGCGGGATGGTGGCCAGCACCGACGAGTACGCGTCGGCGGTGGGTGTCAGGATCCTCCGGGCCGGCGGAAACGCCGTGGACGCCGCCATCGCCACCTCCTTCGCCCTGGCGG
>JBFYZD010000165.1:0-4123 GCA_041309685.1 Gemmatimonadales bacterium
CCGCCGCGTCCTGGGCGGCAACCTCTCCATCGTCACGGTCCTCTTCCTCCTCTGCGTCCTGGTGACTTGGGTGGCGCTGTCCCGCCTTCGCCTGGGGCGGTGGCCGGGATCTGCCAGGGAGGTGCAGGGCGACTTGGCCACATACCAGTACGATGCTGCGGGGAACGTGATCGTCGCCTTGAACCGATCGTCTCGCGGTGGTCAAACACATGCTCGGCGACTCGACGCTGTTCGCCTACGACGGTGAGGGGCGTCCCACTGCGGTGACCCACCCCGGCGGGGGATCCCCCTCGTTGACCAAGGAGCACCAGTTCGGAACGGTCTACTACACCCATGCCGGAGGCGTCGACCAACCCCTTGGGGTGGTATTCGAGAACGAGTCGGGCCAACGGCGCTCACTGTTCCCGCACGTCAACTGGAGAGGACTCTATACCGCGGCCTCCGACAGCGCTGGGCAGAACTGCGCCGTGCCCGGGGGCTCGTGCTACGGGATCACCTTCCCAGGGGACCGCCAGAATGCGTTCCGAACGATCCCCATCGACGGAAGCGCCTCGTCCTGGTCCGGCTCTCTCATGGCCGACCAGCAGGACGTGAGTGGCCTACTCTACCGGCGCAATCGGTACTATGATCCCCAGACCGGGCAGTTTACCCAGCAAGATCCCATCAACTTCAGTGATCCGTTTGGGTTGTGTGCGAAGGGTGATGAGGTGTGTCAGCGGCTCGTCGATAGGCTTCGTGAGATAGGAGGACCAACCCTCTCCGAGGCGGCAGACATCTTTGAAGGTTCCGCATGGCCGCGTCGAGCTAAGGCCGGATTGGCCTGGGGACATGGGTTCCGCGACCGATGAACGGCAGTTGTTGGCTCTCTTCTGCGATGCGGATAGCCTATCGAGAGGTGGCCATGTGGGAGATTCTGGCAGTTCTGGAACGGATTGGCCGGGGCGAGACCCAGGCGGCGGTGTCCCGGACCACCGGCCAGTCCACGAAGACGGTCCGCCGGTACGTGAGGACGGCGCAGAGCTTGGGGTGGACGCCGGGGACGGACCCGCCCGGGGAGGCCCCGGCCGCTGAGGTGAACCTTCGCCACTGGCCCACGTTCTTGTTGCCCGGATGCAGGACCACCTCAACCTCGATGTCGTAGCGCTCGCGGAGCTCTCTGACCGGCGGCCCCCCTCCTCCTGGCATGCCTCGGGGGCACGGGAACGGGCATCTACCTTCGGTGGTGGGTCTGGCCGGGAAGGTCCGACGACGGTGAGGCCAACGAGCCTTTCGTGGAGGAATAGGATGCCCATGGCGAGGGCTGCCAGCGCCACAACCCCCGCCGAGATGGACTCCCAGGCCCCACGCTACGTCATCCGCATGGCCTACCCTCATCATCACCGGAGCAGGTCCCCCGTCCTCCTCGGTTCGACCTGGAGGATCCGGACGATCCCGCCCGCCTGGACGAGCCCAAGATCGCCCTGGGCCACCTTCAAGTCCTGGTCGTGATCGACGAGATCCAGCGGTGGCCGGGTCTTTCCGTCCGGGCCACGAAGGTCGTCGGCAGAGTAGGCAAGCTCGATTCGGTCCGGGGCGTACTCCTCGGCCAGCCGTTGGATGGCCTCGGACTCTTCCATGGGCCTCTTCGTGAGCCTCGGTGAGGTCACCCTGGCCCACGTATTCGGGGTGTCCAGGTTGATCCAGGCCTCCAGACCCGGCGCAGCCGCACTTGCAAAAACCCGAACGACAGCACTAGGTTGCATTCAAAGAATGCGTAGATTGAACGCAAGGGAGATGGACATGAGGAACCTCACGATCAGGAACGTGCCGCCCGAGGTGGCAGAGGCCCTGGAACGGGAGAAGCGGCGGCGGGGCGGCTCCCTGAACCAGACGGTCATCGAGCTGCTGGAGCAGGGACTCGGCGTGGGAGTCGCCCGCTCCAACGGACTGGCCAACCTGGCCGGGTCCTGGACCGAGGAAGAGTTCAGGCGGTTCGAGGAGGCCGTTGCTCCCTTCGAGGCCATCGACCCCGAGCTTTGGAAATGAGCCGCTACTGCCTCGACACCTCCGCCTACAGCCATTTCCAGCGGGGAAATGAGGAGGTGGTGAGGATCCTGGACCGGGCGGAATGGGTGGGCCTCCCCACCATCACGCTGGGAGAGCTACGAACGGGTTTCCTGCTCGGTGGTCAGCGGCTTCGAAACGAGGGTGAGCTCGAGAGCTTCCTGGCAAACCCCGCGACAGAGGTCCTTCCGGTGGATGCGGAGGTAAGCCGGCATTACGCCGAGATCGTGGCCGATCTTCGGCGAGCAGGAACCCCAGTCCCCACCAACGATGTCTGGATCGCTGCCACAGCGGCTCGAGTGGGAGCCCTGGTCCTGACCTTCGATCGCCATTTCGAGGAGATTGCCAGAGTCGGGTCGGTCATCCTACAGAGCTGGGAGGCCTGACCTCTCAAGCCCTCCGGCCCCCCCGGAGGTACGCTCCGAACGCCACCCCCCCTGTCCGCCGCAGCCAAGCTGCTCCTCTACCTACCGTTGTTGACCCCTCCATCCCACCTCGCCCACTTTCTTCCAGTAGCCCCAGCAGCCCGTAGGGTCCCTGGACTTCCTATCCTCTGGCGATCTCGACCAGGAGCCGCCGGGTGGCTGAGCGTCGCCCCGCCCTACGCCGTCGAAAGTCGGATTGACATAACTGGCCAGACTGGCCAGATTGGGGCGCAGCAAGGAGGATGAGCGTGCCGAAGTGGAAGCTCGAGGATGCCAAGGACCAGTTCAGCCGCCTGGTGCGCAGGGCGATGGCCGGAGAACCCCAGCGCGTCACCCGCCGAGGCCGCGACGCGGTTGTGGTCATCTCCGCGGAGGAATATGACCGGCTGACCCGCCCCGCCGTGGGGATCGTTGAGTTCCTGGTGGGATCTCCGCTGGCTGATGTCGGCTTGGATCTCTCCCGGGCGCCTGATACCGGCCGGGATATCGATCTGTGAGCTTCCTGCTCGACACCCGCGTCGTCTCCGACATCGCGAGGAGGTCCGACGTCGGTCTCTTGGCTTGGGCCGCCGCGCAGGATCCGCTCGATCTGTACCTGAGCGAACTCACACTCGGAGAGATCGAGAAGGGGATCGAGCTCCTCGCCGAGGATCACCCACGGCGTCAACCACTCCACGACTGGTCACGAAACGCGCTTCCCAGGGAGTTCGGACCGCGCCTGCTGCCGCTGCTGCGCCCCACCATCCTCGCCTGGGGCCGCCTCACCGCAGAGGGCCAGCGTTCCGGCAGGCCTCTTCCGGTGATCGATGGGCTGCTCCTCGCGGCGGCCCAAGTTCATGACCTCACCTTCGTGACCCGCAACACCCGCGACGTCGACGGTCGTGGAGTCCCGGTCCTGAATCCGTACAACGGGATCACACCGCCGATACTCGAGTGACCATCATCCTTGACCTCAGGGCGCACACCGCCACCCCGATCCGGAGGCAGAGCTTTTCACCCAACCAGACCCCATCGGGATCGCCGGGGGGCTCAACCTCGAAAGGAGGAGCTTTCACCGTGAGAGGAGGAGCGGCGCCTTGAGCGCGTCGGGTGTCGATACCTTCCGGCAATGGTGGGCCACCCCGGTGGCCCGGGCGCTCCTGGCCCTGCTCCTCATGGTGGCCATCGGTTGCGCCTTCAACGCGGAGGGAGCCTTCTTCCGCTGGAGCGTGCACCGGGACATGCTCCGCCAGGTTTCGGTCTTCGGGATCCTGGCGTGCGGGATGACGGTGGTGATCATCACCGCCGGGATCGACCTCTCCGTGAGCAGCCTCCTCGCCCTCTCCGCGGTGCTCTTCGCCTGGCTCGTTCTCCCCCTCGGGTGGCCGGCGGGGGTGGCCATCCTCCTCGTCCTGGCGGCGGGCACGGCCCTGGGCTCGGTGTCCGGCGTCCTGGTGGCCCGCATGGGGATCCAGCCCTTCATCGTGACCCTGGCCATGATGGTCTGCGCCCGGGGGTTGGCCAAGGTGGGCTCCGGCGGGCGGAAGATCACCAACTACGTGACGGCGGCCGACGGCACCTCCCCGGTGGTGGAGCTGCCGGAGGTCTTCGGCCTGATCGACCGCCGGATCCTGGGCGGCAACCTCTCCATCGTCACCGTGGTCTTCCTCCTCTGC
>JBFYZD010000166.1:0-22636 GCA_041309685.1 Gemmatimonadales bacterium
AACGCCGCCACTTCTCAGAAACCCAGCTCCGTCCTGGAGGTGGTGGAGAAGTACTACAGACGGGACAACGCCAATGTCCACCGGGGAATCCACGAGCTCAGCCGGCGGGCCACTCTGGCCTACGAGGGGGCACGGGCACGCATCGCCGAATGGATCGGCGCCGCGGCGCCCGCCGAGGTAATCTGGACACGGGGCACCACCGAGTCCATCAACCTGGTAGCCGCCACCTGGGGGATGGACCAGCTCCAGGAGGGGGACGAGATCCTCCTCACCACCATGGAGCACCACTCCAACATCGTGCCCTGGCAACTGATCGCCCGGCGCACCGGAGCTCGGCTCAAGTACCTTGAGATGGACGACCAGGGCCGGCTCAGGCTGGGCGATCTCGATGGACTCCTGACCCCCCGGACCCGGCTTCTGGCCCTGACCCACGTGTCCAACGCCCTGGGGACCATCAACCCCATCGCCCGGATCACCGAGGTGGCCCGGGCGAAAGGGGTGAAGGTCCTGGTGGACGGCGCCCAGGCCGCCCCCCACATGAAGGTGGACGTGAGGGCCCTGGGGGTGGACTTCTATGCCTTCTCCAGCCACAAGGCGCTGGGTCCCACGGGGATCGGGGCCCTCTGGGCGCGCCGGGAGTTGCTGGAGGAGATGACCCCCTACCAGGGGGGCGGGGAGATGATCAGCATCGTGAACCGGGACGAGAGTAGCTGGGCCACTGTCCCCCACAAGTTCGAGGCCGGCACCCCCAACATTGCCGGGGCGGTGGGGGCCGCCGCCGCCGCCGACTTCATGGACCGGGTAGGGTACGAGGCAATTCGTGCCCACGAGGCGACCCTCCTCGCCTATGCCATGGAGCAGCTCCATGCGATTCCGGGGATGACCATCTTCGGGCCTGAAGATCCGGTCGAGCGCTCCGGGGTGATCTCCTTTGCCCTGGGAGATGCCCACCCCCACGACATCGCGACGATCCTGGACTCGGAGGGAGTCGCCATCCGGGCTGGCCACCACTGCGCCCAGCTGGTGATGCGCCACCTGAACGTGGCCGCCACCACCCGGGCCTCCTTTGCGCTCTACAACACCACCGACGACGTGGACCGCCTGGTGGAAGGCCTCCAGGTGGTCCGAAGCATCTTCGGGAGTTGAACCCGCCATGGCCGACCAGAACCTCAGCTCCCTTTACCAGCAGCTCATCCTGGACCACTACCGCAACCCCAGGAACAAGGGGGAGCTCCCCGAGAAGACGGTGGAGATCCACATGGCGAACCCCGTCTGCGGCGACGAGATCCGCCTCCAGCTCCGCATCGAGGACGACCGTATCGTGGATGCCCGGCACATGGGACAGGGGTGCTCCATTTCCCAGGCGGCGGTCTCCATGATGACCCAAATCCTGAAGGGGAAGAGACTCGCCGATGCCCAAGCCGTGGCCAGGCGCTTCACCGAGATGATGCACGGCGACGAGGAGGCGGCCCGGGACAAGGCCATGGGGGACCTGCGCGCACTTCAGGGAGTAAGCAAGTTCCCGGTGCGGATCAAGTGCGCGTTGCTGGCCTTCGACGCACTCCAGGAAGCCATCAAGAAGACCGGGGAACTCGGGGCCTGACTCCGGCTCGTCCCGGCGCCGAAAGCGGACCTCCTTGCCTCACGGCCTCAACGCCACCTTCATCACCCCGCTCCGGCGCCGGTCCGCCGCCGCCTTCAACGCCTCCCTGCACTGTTCCAACGGGAAGATGTGGGTGAGCATCCGGTCCGCGGCCCCGAGCCTGCTCCCCAGCAACTCCAGCGTCACCTCAAGGGTGTGACGTTCCTTTCCCCTCCACATCTCGCGCCCGTACCCCAAAAAGCCCCGAACCTCGAGCTCCCGTGCCCATAGGAAGGTCAGGTCCAGGGAGCGGAGCCGGGCCGAGCACCCCAACATCACCACACGTCCTCGCGGAGCGGCAGACCGGAGAGCCTGCTCCAGGCTCTCCCGGCTTCCCACGCAATCGTAGATGAGCGGGAACCCCCCGCCGGAGAAGACCTCCGGCCCCACGATGGGCTGGTAGGCCATGGCACCGGTCTCCACGAGGGCCTGCCGGGCCTCCAGCCCGGGGCGCACCGCCGCGCTGGCCCCCAGGGCCCGAGCCAGCTCCGTCTCCTTGGGGCGCTTGGCCTGGGCGATGACGAAACCCTCGAATCCGGTGGCCCGGAGGGCCCACACCACCCCCATCGCGATGGGGCCGCTGCCGAGGACCAGGACCGAGGCGGCGGGGTCGGGCGGAGCCTGGAGGACGGCGTGGACCCCGATGGAGAGGGGTTCGGCGAGGACCGCCACCCGGTCATCCAACGCCTCCGGCACCGGGAATAGCTGGCTCTCGTGGGCCACCATCCGTTCCGCCCAACCTCCCGGAAGGTCGCGATGGTAACCTATGGTCAGACCAGGACTCAGGTTCTTTCCACCCACCTGCAGGGGCCCTTCCTCCCCACCTCGTTCACAGGTTGAGGGGTATCCGGCCACACAGGAAGGGCAGGGGTCGTTCCGGTAACCCCTGACCTGGCAGGAGAGCATGGGATCCACCACCACCCTGTCTCCCGGCTTCACCCGTGTCACGGCCGATCCCACCTCAGCAACCCGTGCCAGGATCTCGTGCCCCAGCACCGCCGGGAAGGAGCCGAAGGGCTCCATCACGGGGCTAGCGGAGAAGGTGAGGTTCCCGATGTCGGTGCCGCAGATCCCTGCCAGAATCACCTCCAACCCCACCCAATCGTCCCTCGGGAGAGCTGGCTCCGGAACGTCCTCGAGGCGAACTCCGCTCAGAGCCCCGAAAGTGACGGACGAGGTGAGACCCCCAAGCCCTTTGGCCAGGAGGTACCGAGGCACGGACACGTCGAAGGTGACGGCTCTCATGGGGCGGAAGATAAGGCCTGGAAGCTCACCCCCCAACGGTCACCCGTCCCCCCAGGAGGAAGGCTCGTCCCGGCGCCCGGAACCCGAAGACCTCCTGGTAGGACTGGTCCAGCAGGTTCTCCATCCGCACCGCGAGAGTGAACCCGGGGACGCCGGGGCCGGGCTCACGGACCACGAACTCCCCCCCCAACCCCACCAGGGTGTAGGCCTTCAGCTCCACCGGCACGGCCGGCCATGCGCCGAAGTCCCGGTCGGCCCGGGTTCCCACCCGTCGGACTCCGGCGTTGAGGCCCCCTCTGGAGAAGCGGTAGGTGGCGTCCAGGCTCACCTGGTGCCTGGGACGGCGCACCAGCGCCTCTCCCTCCACGAACGTGGCCCCCTCCCCCACGTCGAAGCCCGCGTCCACGACTTCGGTATCCAGGAAGGTGTACCCCCCCGAGAGGATCGCCGGCCCCAGGGGGAGGCGCCCCGCCACCTCCAATCCCCAGCTCCGAGCCTCGGCCACGTTGAAGTAATTGGGCCCCCCGGGCTCCGGAGCCATGAAGGTGTACTGGATCAGGTCCGTCAGCTCCTGGCGAAACCAGGTGATTGCCACCTGACCCCCCCCCGAGCCGAGGGCCTGCTCCGCCCCCACCTCCCACACCAGCGAACGTTCGGGTTTGAGCTCCGGGTTCCCCACCGTGAAGGCTGAGGTGATGGTCTCGAGGAACGCAGGCTCCTTCATCCCTTTCCCCACCTGCCCCCGCAAACGGGTGCGGGTGACGCCAAAGGCGTAGGAAAGGCCCGCTTGCCAGGTGAAGAAGTCACCGTATTGCCCGTTGTGCTCCACCCGGCCCCCCAGATTCCCTGACCAGCCCCTTCCCTGGGTGGTGAGGTGGGCGTAGTAGCCCCGGTTGGAGCGCTGGCTTCGGCTCCGGCTGTTGGAGGGCCCGAACTCGCTCAGGGACTCGGAGTGCGAACGCTGCTCCTCGTCCTCCACCTCTCCACCCAGGGTGAGGGTGGTGCTCCGCGGGAGGGCCAGGTTCGTCCTGAGATCCACCGAGGTCCGTTGGAAGGTGTCCAGGCTGCTGTAGCCGAAATAACCTGCCGTGTCCTCAGGGCCGTCAACCTTGTCGTCAGAGCCTCCGTTCCATCCGTAGCTCCGGACCATGCCCTTGAGCTCCATCCAATCCGCGATCCGGCGCTCAGCCTCCAGGCCCAGAGTAACCTCGTCCCCGAAGGTGAAGGCGTTCCGGTCCACCACGGTCCCGGTTCCGTCGGTGGGGAAGTGGTAGATCCGGTCCCCGAGCCGTGCCAGGAGCCCGATACGGGTGTTTTCGTCGGGGGTGATGAATACGGCCCCGGAGAGGGCGGTGCTCCGGAACCGGTTGTTGAACTCCAGGATCCCGTCGGTGGAGAGGCGGGAGGCGGAAAGGGAGTAGCTGGTGGCTGGCCCGCCGCCGTGAAGATCCGCCGAGGTCTCCAGTCGGCCGAAGCTCCCAGCGGCGAGGAACATCGATCCCTTCAGCGGGCCCCGACCCCGGCGGGTGAGGATGTTGATGACCCCGGCCATGGCGTCTGAGCCGTAGAGGGCCGAGGCAGGCCCCCGGGCCACCTCGATCCGCTCCACATCCGCCGTAAGCAGGCCCGAGAAGTCGAACCCTCCCCCGGCCTGGTTCACCTCCACCCCGTCCACCAGCACCTTCATGTGGTCGCTTTCGGCCCCCCGAAAGAAGGTGGAGGTAACGGCGCCGTAGGAGCCTCCCTGCACCACGACCAGTCCCGGGACCTCCGCAAGGGCTTCGGCTACCCGGGCCACCCCCCGGGACCGGAGTTCTTCCCCGTCCAGGATGGTCACGTGGGAGGTCTCCGTCCCAACAAGCCTGGGCACAGGAGTGCCGGTGACGATGAAGCCCTCCAGCTCGATTGGCCGGATCTGGGCAGGGGCAGGGTGAGGAGAAAGGAAAACCGAAGAGACGGCCAGTACCCCAAACCAGGACCTGATGCTGGCCGCCCGTCCCTCGCAGGCATGGACCATGAAAAACCCCCGTTTCCTCTCCGGAGGGAACGGGGATGGAGTCTTCTCTGGACCCAAGACCCACCACCTCCCCACGGAGATGTGCGTGGACTTGCGGGGTGGGTCAGGTCTCCTGGCTTGAGGCCGCCGGACTCGCCTTCCCAAGCCTCATGGGCTCAGTGGCTGGTTCGAGTTGGCGTTCCGAGGAACCCTCGGACCTCTCACAGTGGCGGGGCCGCGCCGGACTTGCACCGGCTTCCGGGATGACCCACCCGCCGAATTGATTCGTATCCGGAGTGTAGCGGACGAGGGCAGGGGGTGTCAAATCATCCCGGAAAGGCCGGGAAGCCGACACCCCGTTCCCGCCGGGCTCGCCCGGCAGGCTCCCTCGTCACCCCCCCGCCAACTCCTGGTCCAGCGCCACCCTCACCTCCCGGCGGCGCTGCCCTTCCCGGAACCGCTTCCGCTCCTCATCCGTCTCCAGCTTGAGGGGAGGGACGGGCACGGGACGGTGATCGGCATCGATGGCCACGAAGGTGAGGAAGCAGGTGTTGGTATGCCGCTTCCGGGCCGTGAGGAGGTTCTCGGCCTCCACCCGGACCCCGATCTCCATGGAGGTCCGACCCACGAAGTTCACCCGGGCCCGGCAGGTAACCAGCTCCCCCGTGAAGATCGGCTCCCTGAACTCCACTCGGTCGATGGACACGGTGACGCAGGGACGTCCCGAGTGCCGCATAGCGGCCACCCCGGCGGCCCGGTCGACCATGGAGAGGACCACGCCGCCGAACACGTTGCCGTGGTTGTTCACCTGGTGAGGCATCATGAGCTCCGACACCAGAGCCTCGGAGGCGGAGGCGGGGCGGGGTTCGAGGTTGTGGCTCAAGAGTTCTTCTTCCTTTCAGGAACGTGAATCCACTCCACGATTCGTTCCGGGCGCGCCGAACCCAGGTAGAAGATCTTCCCACCCGCCAGCTCCAGACGGACGGCCCGGTTGCCCCGGATGTTCCATGCCGACTTCCCCCCGGAACCGAAGCGGATCCCCCAGCCCCCGAACTCCTTCAGAGGAGAGTATGTGACCGCCTTCGCATGGAGGATGTCGCTGAACGGGAACTCCTTCCGGATCATCTCGGCGGCTCCCCAGGCCAGGACAAGGCCCTTGTCGGTAACCCGGGTCCGGAGTTCTCCCATGAGTCCGTAGAAGAGCAGGGGGAAGCCCAGCCCCAGGGCGAAGGGGACTGGGTGCACGCGCATCAGGCCAGAAGCCTTCGCCGTACCCGCCAGGAACCCGAGAACGGGACCCTGGGGAAGAAAGCAAGCCAGGACCACAAACCAGACGAGGAGGTGAACCCAAGGGGGCCACCCGCAACGCTCCTCGAAGCGGACTCCGACTCTCATGGCGCCATCCCCGATCTCCCCGGTCAGCAGGGGTCGTATGGGTTCCTCGCGCCGCTCTCCGCCACTCCCCACCAGGCCCTTCCCGGGTCTTGCCGGGTTGCGACCGGCCGCATCCAGAGTCCAAGATACCGATGAGGCAGCCCAAATGGCACTTTCCGGGAAAGGTCCATGGCGCAACGGAGACGAGGCGGGGAGAGAGCCCGGGCGGTAGGCCTGTGGCTGGGAACGGCCGCATTCCTTCTTCTTCTCGCCTTTCCCGTGGACCAGGGGAACGTCCCCGCCAGCCGCCTGGCTGCGGTGGCGCTCCTCATGGCCACCTGGTGGGTGAGCGATGCCATCCCCCTCTTCGCCACCGCCCTCCTCCCCCTCATTCTCTTTCCCTTGCTGGGGATCATGGGAGGCCGGGAAACAGCTCCCATCTACTTCAACAGCACCATCATCCTGTTTCTCGGCGGATTCATGATCGCGGTGACCATGGAGAAATGGGACCTCCACCGGCGCATCGCCCTGGGTATCATCCATGCGGTCGGAGGCAGTCCGGCCCGCATCGTGCTGGGGTTCATGCTCGCCGCGGCCTTTCTCTCCATGTGGATCTCCAACACCGCAACCGCCGTCATGATGGTTCCCATCGGACTGGCCATGGTGCTCCAGATCGAGGAGGAGTTCGACCGGGAGCGGACCCATGCCTTTTCCGCGGGTCTGATGCTGGGCATAGCCTACTCCTGCTCCATCGGAGGGTTGACCACCCTGGTGGGAACACCCCCCAACCTCTCTCTCGTCCGGATCTTCCAGATTCTCTTTCCCGACGCTCCGGACATTGCCTTCGGCCAATGGCTCTTCCTCTGCCTTCCCATAGGGGCGATCCTGCTGATCCTCGCCTGGATCCTGATCACGAAGATCTTCTTGAGGGCACCTGATGGACTTTCGGTTGACCGGGAGGTGGTGGGGGCCGAGCGGGCGGCGCTGGGCCCCCTTTCCTTCGAGGAGAAGGTGGTCCTGGCCGTGTTCGCGACCACGGCGGTCCTGTGGGTCTTCCGAGTAGACCTGGAGCTCGGGATCCTCTCCATTCCGGGATGGTCCAACCTGCTTCCCCACCCGGAGATGATCGACGATGGCACGGTGGCCATCGCCATGGCCTCAATCCTCTTCTTCATTCCCGTCAAGGACCGGAGCCGGGGCACCTCGAGGGTCATGGGACCGGACGTCATTCCGCGCCTGCCATGGGACATCGTGCTCCTCTTCGGCGGCGGATTCGCCCTTGCGGCCGGCTTTCAGCAGACCGGGCTGGCACAGCTCATCGGGGACCAGTTCGGGTCCCTGGCCAACCTGCCGACCTTCCTGCTGATCCTCCTGGTCTGCCTCGTCATCACCTTCATGACCGAGCTCACGAGCAACACGGCCACCGCCGAGATGATCCTCCCCGTCCTGGCGGCCGTGGCGGTGGCCACCGAGACCAACCCGCTGATCCTCATGATTCCCGCCGCGCTCTCGGCCTCATGCGCTTTCATGATGCCCGTAGCCACACCACCCAACGCCATCGTCTTCGGAAGCGGCCGGTTGAGCGTGGGAGAGATGGCCCGGGTGGGGCTCTTCCTGAACCTCCTGGGTGCCCTGGTCATCGCCGGAATGGTCTATGCCCTCGGCATCTTCCTTTTCGACATCGATCCCGGCGTGCTGCCGCCCTGGGCCTCCTCCCTGGCTGGACCCACCGGCTAAGGGCCGGGGGAAGGGTACCCGGCGCCGCCCGCTGGGCCCTCGGGCGAGCCCTCCAGAGCATGGAGGAAATCCAACACGCGCCTCCGCAGCTCTTCGCTCCCAAGGAGGTCATTGTGGTTCTCCCCCGCCAGGATGACCGGAGCTGTCCCGGAAACCTGGCCGAGGATGTGAGCGTGGGACACATCCACGCTTTCGTCCCGATCACCGTGGAGGATCAGAAAGGGGACCCGCAGCTCCCGGGCCCGGACCTCCGGGCGCAGGGTGCGGAAGGGCACGCCGGCCCTCACCCTCCAGAAAGGGAGTAACAGCCGGACGATCCACTTTCCTGGCAAGCCCTTTCGATCAAAGAAGGATGCCCAGACCCCCCAGAGGTCAGCCGGCGCGGCAATGGAGACCAACCCCTGCACGGGGGCTCCTTCCGCCACCGCCAGGATCCCGCAGGACCCCCCCATGGAATGACCAACCAGGACCCGGGGACGGGAGGGGTGGAGACGGGCCACCTCCCGGGTCGCCGCCACGATGTCGTCCCGGTAGTGACGAGCCGTCACGTAGGGTGCATCGGGAGCATCCCCGTGATGGCGGACATCGAAGAGGAAGACGGGGTGCCCGGCCTGCAGCAGCGGCTCCGCCAATCGGGTCATTCTCCCATGGCTGGACCCCCACCCGTGGACCAGGATGGCCACGGTCCCCTCACCATCGGACTCCGGTTCCAGGACCCAACCTCTGAGTGGCTGGCCCGAAGAGTTGAAGGGGTGGGCCCGCACATGACAAGGTAGGGTTTGGAGGGATCGACCCCGGACTTTCCGGGGAGGCCGGATCATGGCCAACGCCAGCCGATCCAGGGTGATGCCCCCGCCTACGAGCAGAACGGCGACGGCCCCGATTCCGAAGAGGGGGGAAATCACCGGTCAGACCCCTCCTCCCCCACCGCGTCCAGGGTCGCCCGGCTCGCCCCGGTCAGAAGGTCGGCTCCAGTGGACGAACCACCCGGATTCCGTCCTGCCCCTCCAGCCGAAGGATGCGGTCGGCCAGGGGCAGCTGGCTGACTTCCACCACCTCACCCACCAGGGGGGCGTGAAGCAGGTGAAGGACATCTCCCTGCCAGAGGGCCAGGCCGGTATGGGCCACATCCAGCCCCTCCACCGTGCTGGTCATGGCGATGATGTCCCCGGTTTGGATCCAGGCTGCCCGGGCCGCGATCTCCTCCTCGGGGATCATGGTCCTTGGAAGTCCGCTCAGGTAGGCCTCCCGCCGCCGCACGGCCTCCAGAAAGGAGGGATTGGCAAGCTGCCGGTAGGATTCCGGGTGGAGGGACATGAAATCGATGGCCCTGGGGTCCACCACCCCTCCCAGGTCAGCCGTGACCTCCCGCACCAGACCCTTCGACTCGTTGTCCTGGATCCAATCGGTGAAGTAATGGAGTCGGCTTACGTACCCGCTCACCCTCCCACCCTGGTAGCGGATCTCCCCAAGCAGGCCCACATACAGGTCCCGCATCCGGAGCTCCGACTCCAGGATCTCGGGCTCCGCCCGACGGATGAACCGGGCCAGGGCGAGGACGTTCTCCACAAGGGTCACGCAATCCACCTGCTGGAGGTTCACCACCACCTGCTCCTCCCCCGGCAGCTCCAGGGTCTGGGGAACGTAGGCTGTCCCCACGAACGTCTCTCCCAGCCTGGCCATGGACTGCCCGATGGGGAGGGTGTCCCAACCCTCCTCCCAGGCCCGGGTCACCTTCTCCCTGAGGATTCGCCAGTCCTCCTCGGTCCCGTCCGGGGGTCGAAGGAGCCGGGCCGCCGCGGCCACGTCCCCCTCCCAGACCTCGGGGTCGGCGCTCCGGGCTTCGGGCTCCCTCCCGGCATCCTCACCGCCACACCCGAGAAGAACGAAAACGGACACACCCATCCCCCATCTCCGGAATTCCATGCTCTCTCTCCTCAGCCGCTCCAGGCATTTCCATCAGGCTCGTCTCCCGCCGGCATTGCTCCCATGCGACATGGAAGACCTGCGGTCTGGCCCGCCGTCGGTCAGGTTGCGCTCGGGAGACAAGCCTCATTGTACCAGACCGGGAGGGGGAGCGGAACCTCCGGGCCCCGGCCAGGGGTATTCCAGTCCGGTCACTTCCCCAACGTTTTCAAGAGACCTCATGGGAGGCAGGCATGCCCTATTCGGAGCTCATGGTGGGTCCCATGCGCCAGGACCTGGTTCGCATCGGATTCAAGGAACTGCGGACCCCGCAGGACGTGGAAGGCCTCCTGGAGACCGAGGGAACCGTCATGGTGGCGGTGAACTCCGTGTGCGGGTGCGCCGCAGGGGCCTTGCGCCCCGCCCTGGCCCTCGCCGTCCAGGGGCCGTTTCGGCCCCAGCTTCTCACCACCGTCTTCGCCGGCCAGGACACGGAGGCCACCGAGAAGGCCCGGGAGTATTTCGTGGGGTATCCGCCGTCCTCACCCTCGGTCGCCATCCTGAGGAACGGGGAGTTGGTCCACATGATGGAGCGTCATCAGATCGAAGGCCGGAGCCCTCAGGAGATCGCCGCAGACCTCCAGGCAGCCTTCGAGTCCCACTGCCGCTGAGATGGGGAAAGGGCCCGAAGGCGTGCCTGCGGGCTTGCCGCCAGCCTCGGGTGGGGAAGCGTCGCTCCCAGCTTCTCTTCCCCTACTTTCTTCGCTGCTTCTCTCCCAACAGCTCCGCGATCTCGGGATCCTCCGCCAGGTCCGCTTCGGAGAGCTCCCGTACCGGTTCCTTTACCTTCCTCGGCGCCTCCGCGGTCGGCGGGGCTTTGCCCCGCCTCCCCAGGCCCAGGGCTCCATCCACACTGAAGGCCCCGCCACCCCGGGCAGCCAGATAGAGAAAGAGGAAGGTGTAGAGGGCCGCCAGCTCCCCCTGGTTCATGATGGGCCAGGCGCCCTTCGGGGCATGAACCATGAAGTACTCCCACGCCATCTCCACCGATAGGATGAGGGCCACGGGCCGGGTGAGGAGCCCCAGGACCAGGAGAACCCCCCCCACGACCTCCAGAACCCCCGCCAGGCCGGAGAGGGAAAAGAACTCCCCTATCTGACCGCCACCCGGATACCCGAAGAGCTTCTGGGCCCCATGCTGCCAGAGCAGGAGCCCTGCCACGACACGGAGGAGATTGAGGGTCAACTGCTCGATCCACGAAACGGCTTTTCCGGCCACCCTTGAACCCTCCTTCTCTCGTTGGGAGATGCTCGCGGCCCCCTGGAATCGCCGCGCCCTTCTGGAATGCCCCGCTCAGAGGATCGACTTGCCGAGAGCGCTGGCAATCAACTCTACGGCCAGATGCGCCGTTTGGTTTTCATGATCCAGGACGGGGTTCAGTTCCACCACCTCCAAGCTTAGGAGCTTTCCCGAGCGGAATACCTTCTCGCAGATCAGGTGCGCTTCCCGGTACGTGAGTCCCCCCGACACCGGCGTCCCTACCCCGGGGGCCTCCAGGGGGTCGATTCCGTCGAGATCCAGGGAGAGGTGGAAACCGGAGGTGCCGTTGTTGGCACGGCCCAGTGCCTCGTCCATGCAGACCCCGATCCCCCGCTCGTCCACCTCCGTCATGGTGAACACCCGCACCCCCGACTCCCTCACAAGCCTCCTCTCCCAGTCGTCGATCTCCCTGGCACCCAGGATGCTGACGTTCCCCGGGTTCACCGCCGGAGGAGCGGAGGAGATATCGAGCAACTCCTTTGCGCCCTGCCCGATGAGAACCGAGAGGGCCATGCCGTGGATATTGCCGCTCGGCGTGCTCTCTGGAGTGTTCATGTCGGTGTGGGCATCCACCCAGATCAGGCCCACCCCCTGCCGGTCTCTCCGGCAATGGTCCGACACGGCCGAGACCGTGCCCACGGAAAGGGCATGGTCGCCCCCCAGAATCAAGGGCCTGCACCCGCCCTCCAGGGCAGACCGAACCAGGGTGTAGGTCTGCCGGCACACGTCGGTGATCTCCTCCAGGAAGCGGGTCTTCGCACCTCCCACCTGGACCGTTTCCGGATCCGAGGCCCGAACGGTCCCCACTTCCCTCACCTGGAGCCCGATCTCGGCCAGGGCCCCGCTCAGCCCCGCGATCCGAATGGCGGACGGCCCCATGTCCACCCCCCGCCTCCCGGCCCCCAGGTCCATGGAGACCGAGATCAGGCCCACCTCCCTGGCCGCCTCTTTGTCCTGTTCCTGCACGCTCAAGATCCCCTCTTCTTTCCGCCGGGGTTCCTCAGCGACCTCCCCGGAGTCGCCGGTCCTCCCTCCGGGCATACCTCAGTCGCTTTTTCGCCTCCCGGGCAGACTCCCCGGGGAGGCGGATGCTCACGTCCACTCCGCCCATGATGGCCAGCCCCCGTAGCCGAAGCAGAGGCGCGTTCGGATCCACCTGGAGCGGAGCCTCCTCCTTATGCTCAAAGCCTCCCATGATGGCCACGCCGTCGGATTCCACAGCCAGCCCCGGGGGCACCACGATCTCGGCGCCTCCCATCAGGGTGAAGATCCACACCTCCGTGTCCCCGGGGGGAAGAAGCGCCTCCCTGAAATCCAGGTGGATCCCCCCCATGACGGCCACAACGTAGTTCTGCCGGGCGGGGAGCCACCTTCCCTTACGGTCCACGCCTCCCAGGGCAGCCACCATCAGCCCCTTCTCCTTCACCCGGTGGGGTGACACCGTGGCTTGCATCCGGGTCATCGGCACCGGGTTCGGGTCCTCCCGCCGAATCGGCAGATCTCCCGTGGGCAGGTCCGCAAGGAGCCTCCGGAGATCCTCCGTGGACTCGGCCTTGTGTGCCGCCTCCACCCGCCGCTCGAACTCCTCCACCGACAGGGCATCGTTGGCGAAGTGCTCGCATAGAGCGTCGATAGCCGCCTGCCGGACACCCCCGACCTCCCCGGGTCCGAGCTCGGTCATCTCATCCCTCATTCCGGTAAACGATCCGCCCCTCCACCATGGTCATCTCCACCCGCACGTTCGGGATCTCCGTTGGGGCCATCTGGAACAGGTCCTGGGACAGGACGACGAGGTCAGCATACTTCCCCGGCTCAAGCTGGCCCAGCTTCCCTTCCATGAAGCCGGCTCGGGCGCTTCCGGAGGTGTAGGCCGACAAAGCCTCCTCCAAGGCGATCTTCTGCTCCGGCACCCATCCGTCGGGATTCGCCCCATCCAGGGTCCTCCGGGTCAGGGCAGCGTACAATCCCATTCGAACGTCCATGGGAGCCACGGTCCAGTCGGACCCGAAGGCAGGGCGGGCTCCCGCGTCGATGAGGGAGCGGAACGCATAGGTGGTCCGGACGCGCTCCGGACCGATCCGCTTCTCGGCCCAGCGGCCGTCATCGATGGCGTGATAGGGCTGCATGGAGGGGATCACCCCTTGTTGTGCGAAGCGGGTTGGCGCTTGGAGTGAAAGATGCTGCGAATGCTCGATCCTGAACCGGCGGTCCCTCGCTCCATTCCTCTCGGCGGCCTCGGCGTAGAGGTCCAGGAGCCAGTCGTTCGCCTGGTCCCCTATCGCATGGACGATGACCTGAAGCCCGGCTGCGTCTCCTGCCAGAATCCAGCCCCGGAGGGAGGCCGTGTCGGTGGTGAGCAGTCCCGAAGTGCTGGGGTCGTCGGAATAGGGATCGTAGAACCATGCCGTCGTGGACCCCAGGGAACCGTCCACGAACCCTTTCAGGCCACCCCACCAGAGGTGGTCATCCCCCCGGCCGTTCTCCGCCATGAAGTCCCGGAGCCGCTCCCAGGTCCCGATGGGCACCACGGCATAGATCCTCATCTTGAGTCGCCCGGCGGCCTCGGCCCGGCGGAAGGTTTCCAGGTCGGTCCAAGTACCCATGTGATGGGTCTGGGTCACCCCCATGGATAGGGCATACCCGATGGCAGCATCCAAAGCCCGGTCCAGCTCCTCCTCGGTGGGATCGGGGATGGCGTGACTCACCAGTCCCATGGCCTCGTCCTTCAGAATCCCGGTGGGACGGCCTGTCGCCCGGTCCCGGACCATTTCTCCTCCGAAGGGAATCCTGGTGGCACCGGTGACCCCCGCCAGATCCAGCGCCAGGGAGTTCGCCAGGGCCATATGGCCGTCCAGACGGCTCACCAGCACCGGGTGCGCCGGCGTCAAGGAGTCGATCCACTCCCGGCGAGGCAGCTCCCCTCCCCACATCTCGTGATCCCAGTCACCTCCGGTGATCCAGGTTCCCGGCTCCAACGTCCGGGCGAACTCGCCAACCCGCCGGGCAAATTCCTGGGGGGTGTCCGCGTCTCTCAGATCGACGCTGGAGAGCTGGAAACCCCCGGGAATGAAGTGGGTATGGCTGTCGATGAACCCGGGAAGGACCATTCTCCCCGCCAGCTCGACGACCTGGGTCTCACGCCCCCGGAGAGCCCCGATCTCCCTGTCGGTGCCTACGGATTGGATGAAGCCCCCCTTCACCGCTACCGCCTGGGCGGTCCCCTCTCCCGGCACTCCCGACCACACGGTCCCTCCCAGGAACACGATGTCCGCTGGGACCTCCGGGGACGGGGCACACCCGAGAAGGGGAAGGAGAACGGACAGGATGGGAAACCGAGGGCAATTCATGGGTGGACTCCCTTGGGAAAAGTCTCGCGTTGAGATCGAACCAAGGTTATCCTCCATCCGTACACCGAATCAAGCCGATTTCCTCACCCGAGTTCCCTGCGCCATGCGTTTCTTCTGCCCCTTCGCCCTCCTTCTGGCCCTTCTGGCGGCGGGGTGTGTATCCGGCAACCCGCCCCAACGGCAAACCGGCTCCAGCCCCAATCTGATCACAGAGGAGGACCTTTCAGGCTTCGCAGGGATCTCCGCCTACGAAGCCATAGAACGGCTCCGGGGCCAGTGGCTGCGGGGTCGTTCCGGGACCTTCTCTGCGGAGGGACGGAACTACCCGATCGTGTTCATTGACGGACGGCACTGGGGCGATGTCCAAACCCTCCACCAGATCGACATCTCCCAGGTTGGGGCAATCCGGTTTCTCTCGGCCTCGGATGCCACCACCCGATTCGGCACCGGCTATCCCGCCGGCATCATCGAGGTGATGACAAAACGTCAGCCGTCGCCGGACGCCAGATCGGCCCCCGGGCCAAGCTCATTCCAAGGCATGGAAAGCCGCGGCCCGGACGATGGCCACCCCCCTTTGACGCCCAACCCGTCCCTTCCATCAGGAGTCTCCCGGATCCTACGAGCGGTCCGGCTCTTCTGAAACCTGACGCGGAAACCCATCGGCCGTCAGTTTCTTGAAGCTCACCCAGGGTTCTCCGTCCAATAACACCGCGGCGAACCCTCGGAAGGAGAGGCCGGCCCGGGAGGCAATGCCCAGTCGAACCACAGGCACGAATCCTGCAACTGCGAGGAATGGGGTTTTGTGGGAAGGCAACCCGGGAGGTCCCATTCGCACCTTACTTGTCAGCCTGTTGGGCGCGGCCACCCTGACCTTGGGTATCCTCCTCCTCCGCCACCAGATGGCGTTGGAGGCCGGAGGAGAAGACCAGGTTCCCGCCGGGGAGGACGCCGCCCGAACGGTCTCCCTCGACCGCTTGCGGGAGTTGGGCTTCTAGCCGGCCCCTCCTTCCAAGGATCAGGAGCCGGCCCGCTCCGTCCCTTCTTGGGGGGGGGTGGCTGAGGTGTGGTCGTGGATGATCCGCCATTCCCCCGAAACCCACCTGAGAACCAGAGAGAAAAACCCCGACGACGGTGTGCCATCCGGGTTCCCGGCCGGGGTGAGGACATAGCGCCCAAGAGCGAGCGCGTGGTCCGATCCCAGGGGTGAGATCTCCAAACCCTCAAAGTGCAGCTCGTCCCGGACAGCTCCAGGGGCGAAGTAAGAGTCCAGGTAGCGTGCCCGGACGTTGTCCCATCCCCGAGTCACCCCTCCCGAGCCGGAGAAGGTGAGGGCCGGGGATCTCCAATAGTCATCCATGAAACCGTCCAGGTTTCCGGCGTTCCACGCGGCCGCCGAGGCGTGAAGCATCGATTCGATGGCCATCGCCACGGTCGCCGAGTCCGGGAGGATCGGGGCGGTGTCCCCTTCCCGGAGCTCCCCCTTGTCGCACCCGGCGAGCACCGATGCGGGAAGCAGGAGGAGAAGGAAAAGACAGCGTCGGAAGGTTCCCCAACCGGGAAGTCCCCACCGCCCCGGGCACCGACCGGCCTGCCTCGTCATTCGAAGAAGGCAGCGTTCTTCTCTATGAAGGCCGTCCACTCTGGCGGAACATCGGTATCGGGGAAGATGGCCTGGACCGGGCACTCAGGCTCGCAGGCGCCGCAGTCGATGCACTCCTCCGGATGGATATAGTACTGATCATCACCCTCGTAGATGCAATCCACCGGGCACACCTCGACACACGCGGCGTCCTTCGTCCCGATGCACGGCTCAGCAATGATGTAGGTCATTCCCCCTCCTGGCTCTTCCCGCCGGTCCCCACTGATGCCCTTTGAATGGTCCAAGGAAGGGTCGATCCCTTCACCCGGTCATCATGGAGGCAGGTTACACCCACCGCAAGGTTCGTCAAGTCCCCCGACGGGGCGACGTCTCACTCCGTTCTATTCTCCCAAAGAACATCATGGAGCCCTGCCCGGTGGTTGGCCAGTCGAGCCAGACAGAACAGAAGATCCGAAAGGCTGTTCAGGTATCTCAGCACGCCGGGGTCCACGGGATCCTCCTGGCCCAGGCGAACGACGGCACGCTCAGCCCGGCGGCAGACGGTTCGGGCCAAGTGGAGGGCCGCGGCACCTGCTGTGCCTCCAGGCAAGATGAAGCTCCTCAGAGGAGGCGTCTCCTCCGTAGCAGCATCGATCCAGTCTTCCATGGCCCCAACCCTTTCCCCCGGGATCGGGGGAATGACGGGCCGAGAGGCACCGGATTCGGCCCCTGGCGTGGCCAGGGACGCCCCGAGCGCGAACAGGTCTTGCTGCACCAGAACAAGGTGGACGCGAATCTCCTCGTCCTCCAACGCCACCACCGCCAACGCCAGGGCCGCGTTCAGTTCATCCACAGCTCCATAGGCTTCCACGCGAAGGTGGGCCTTGGAAACCCTCCCGCCCCCAAAGAGCCCCGTCTCCCCCTCGTCTCCGGTTCGGGTGTAGATCTTCATGGCATGGTCCCCCACCGTATCAGCGGAGCCTGGCCAAACGTCGAATGGCCTGGGCTTTGTCAAGGAGGGAGGTGTTCTTCCCGTCCGTGTCCTTTCCCGCATCCATCGTTGAAAGGAGATCACGGACGTCGAGGAGGAGCTCCAGGTAGAGCTGGTCCTTCTGGAAATGGAAATCCAGCCCTGCCATCTCCTCATCGTCACCCTTCTCCTCCGCCCTCCGAAAAGCCTCCCGGTACATCCCCTCGAGATTCTCCAGGATCCGCCGCCGCTCTCTCATGGCCTGGTTTCCCCCCTGGAAAGGCCTGACTCCTCCAGGACCCGGCTCCCGGGGCCCTGAAGAAAAAAATCACGGATCACCGACCGCAACATGTCGTACTGGCCCTCGAAAAGGTGACCCGACCCAGGAACCGTCCGGACCACGACATGATCCCCCAACCCCCCCAGGACGCTCTTCACCTCTTTCGCGGACCCGAACTCATCCCACTCCCCCTGCACCACCAGCACGGGCTTGGTGGCTCGGGCGAGGAACGAGTAGTCATAGACACGGATGGGGGTCCCCAAGGCGACCAGAGCGGTCACCCGCGGATCCTCCACCCCAACCCCCAGGGCTACAAAGGAACCGAAGGAGAGGCCACCGAGCACAAAAGGCCCCCGCCGGAGACCCAACTCCAGCCAACCCAGAGCCGCCCGCACATCCTCGGCCTCCCCGATCCCGTTGTCGAAGGACCCGGTGCTGCATCCCACCCCCCGGAAGTTGAACCGCAGCACACGGAGCCCGACCTCGTTCAATGCCTGGGACGCCCTGTAGACTGCTTTTGTGTGCATTGTGCCCCCGTGCACGGGGTGGGGATGGCAAAACACCGCCCCACCCCTCAGGGTTCCGGTAGGGTCCTTCAGGGCAGCCTCCAGGTGGCCGTGGGTCACCGGGATCTTCAAGGGCGGCTCTCCCTTAAGAGGAGGGGGAAACCCCGATGAGGGGGTTCGATTCCTGGAGGCCCGGAGGGGACGACCTTTCTCGCGCCGCGTTCCGGGTCGGGCTATGTTGTTTCTATCCCCAGCTCGGGTCAAGTGATCAGGCCAAAGGAGGAGCCATGTCCAGCGAGCACCCGGATCAGGACGCCCTCTCCCAGGAGGCCAACCACCTCTATTGGGAGTCCGAGGAGAGCGTCAACCAGATCGGCGAGGCACTGGGTCTCTCCAAGGGGGTCTTCTACGGCCTCATCCAGCCGCTCCCCGCGGGACTTCCCTGCCCTGGTTGTGGTGAGGAGATGGTGTTTCCCAACCGCACCGCCCGGGACAAAGGCTTCATGGTTTGCCCTGCCTGCGGCTTGGAGGAAGAAGAGGCCGCGGTGCAGAGCTACTGGGAGGACGCGGCAGAGACCGGCGGGGAAGGGGAGCCTGAGGCGCCCGGGGCCCTGGCCCGGCGGGCGGGGCGGGCGGTTCAACAGGCGGTGGGTTCCGGAACCGAGCGGATGAAGAGCCTCAGCCCTCGGGGCCGGATCATCGCCGGTACCGCCCTCCTGGGCGTTGCCATCGGCCTCCTTGTCGCCGGGGTCCTCCGGAAACGATAGGATAGCACCCGGAAGCTCCCCAACCTTCAAACCCACCGGAAAAGATTCCTCCATGGATCGGCGCTTCGACCCCCGCTCCATCGTCACCCCCTACGCCTTCGCGGTCCACCCGGATCTCGTAGGCCGGCCCCTGGCCACGCCCTGGCAGCGCCTGGGCGCCATTCTGGTCGACCTCATCCTCATCTTCATTCTGAGCAATGCCATCCCCGGCCTGCTTCTGGCCCTGGGCTCCGCCCTCCTGCTCTTCTGGCTGGCGGTCCGAAAACCGGGGAGGGACGTGTTCGGGAAGCTGTTCAGGATCTTTGTGGGGTGTCTGGGGGTCATCGTCCTGGTGGTCACGGTCGTGGTCCTGGTGGCCATCCGCTACTCCGACGAAATCAAGCTGGCCATCGGGGAGGCGACCCAGGAAGGCGGGATTCCCCCTGATTCGTTGACAGCGGAGGCTGGGATCGGGGACGTGCTCCAGGCCATCCAGGAGGCCGGTGCACCCGACACGGTTTCGCCGGTGCGCCCGGGCGGAACGGCCGCGGACATATCCGTGATCTCCGACTCCCTGGCCAGAGACAGCCTCGCTGCCCTGAGTCGGCTTCTTACCCTGGAAAGGGAAGCCCACCGGGATGCCCAGGCCCGGGTGGCAAGCCAGGCCTCGGATGAGGCGGAGGACGGGGGCCCCCTGGCGTGGCTTCTCGGCCTCGTGGACAATCTGGGCCTGGGGTTCGGTTGGGGGGCACTCTACCTCACCATCACCCACGCCTGGTGGAAAGGGACCAGCATCGGGAAGCGTCTCTTCCGTATCCGGGTGGTGTTGATCGACCAGCGCCCCCTGAACTGGTGGCTCTCCTTCGAGAGGGCCGGGGGATACGCCGCTGGTTTCGCCACTGGACTTCTGGGGTTCGCACAGGTTTTCTGGGACCCCAATCGCCAGGCCATTCACGACAAGGTTTCCGAGACCATCGTCATCCAGGACGGGAAACCTCCCGTTCCGGGCCCATGGATCGAGGAGGGTAAGGCCATGTGGGCCGGCCGCCGAGGGGAGTCCATGGAACACCAGGGTGGGTCAGCGGGAAGTAGGTAGGGATTCCAGCCAAGGACGAGGTCGTGCGCATCATTCTACTACGGAACAACCGCTCTTGGCCCCTCTTGGGGGTCCTTGGGATCCTCCTTCCCGTTCTCCCGGCCTGTAACTCCGGGAGCCGGGGCTCTGAAGGGCGGACGGCGGATGCCGACAGCCTCCTCCGCGGCATCATGGAGTCCGTGGCCCAGACCAACCCCCAACCCGCTCCCCAGACCTCTTCGGGATCACCCCGCCTTTCCCCCCAGGAGCGGGCCAGTCGTCCCCTGGAGGTCAAGACCATGGGTTACAACGACGGATCGCCGGAGGCTCCCCTGAAGGTTCTTGAGCTGAGCGACTTCGCCTGCGGGTACTGTCGCCGCTTCCATCTCGAGACCTACCCCAAGCTACGTGAGACCTACATTGAACCCGGGTTCGTGGAGTGGAAGTACGTCCCCGTCTCGATCGGGTTCCCCAACGGCCTCCAGGCTGCCATCGCAGGGGAGTGCGCCGGGGAGCAGAACCGGTTTCCGGCCATGCGGGTTCGCCTGTTCGAGGAGCAGGGCACCTGGCGGGGAACGGACGACCCCTCTCCGGTCTTTTCCGAGATGGCAGGAGAAGAAGGGTTGGACGTGGAGCGGTTCAACGCCTGCGTCGACGGCGGGTGGCGGGACGGGCGGGTCCGGGACAACCTGAGGTTGCGGGGGGAGCTCGGAGTGGAAGGGACTCCCACCTTCATCATCGATGGCAGGGCGCTTCCCGGAGCCCAACCCCTGGAGACCTTCCGGGACATCCTGGACGCGGCCCTCCGCCGCATGGGCGTCGAGCCCCCCAAGCACGGAGGCCCCCCCTCCCCATGAGTCGCTTTCTCTTCCTCGTTCTTCTCCTCCCCTTCCTGGCCACCCTGGCCGCGGCCCAGTGTGCCTGGAATGCCGCCGGCCAGACCGGATGCCAGCCTGTGGGGCAACCCCGCCCCCTGCCGGAGGCGCTGAAGGAGAGCTCCGGAGTAGCCTTCAGCGCCCTGCGGCCCGGGGTCCTCTGGAGCCACAACGACGGGGGCCACGATCCCGCACTCCACGCCACGGACACGGAAGGGCGCCTGCTGGGGACCTTTCTTCTGAGAGGGATCCGGAACCGGGACTGGGAGGACATCGCCACGGGCCGGTGCCAGGCGGGAGGGTGCATCTACCTGGCTGACACCGGTGACAACGAGGAGGTGCGCCCCAGGGTGGACCTCTACCGCATCACCGATCCCGGGACGGTGGAGGGGGGCGGTGAGTTGGCGGCGGAGCGATTGCCCCTCCTCCTTCCCGACGGTCCCAGGGACATCGAGGCCGTCTTCGTGTTACCGGACGAACAGGTCTACTTCGTGACCAAGGGTCGCAGCCACCCCGTGACGGTGTACCGCTACCCCCCACCCCTCAGGCCAGAGGAAGAGGTCAGTCTGGAGCCGGTCCAAACCCTGTCCGACGGTGCCCTTCCCATTCCCTCCCAGGTTACAGGAGCCGACGCCTCTCCCGACGGCACCCTGGTGGTCGTCCGCACCTATGAATCCCTCACTTTCTACCGAATGGACGCCGGCCGGCTGGTAGCGGTGGAGGGGGGGCGGGTGGACCTGAGGACCCTCCAGGAGCCCCAGGGGGAGGCGGTGGGCCTCGGTCCCGACGGCCAGGTGGTCCTCACCACGGAGGCGGGGAGCTTCGGGGGGGTGGCGGCACTCCGGATGCTCCGGTGCGGGGTGGGGGGGGAGTAGGGACCCCTCCCCGCGGTTTCACGGAGACGATCCGCCCCCCCGCCGGCATCCCATCCGGGACCGCCCCGCTACCCTGTTGGCGGACCCCGGTGCCATTTTCAACGACGCTGGTCGGGACGCCGGCATTCTACCGTTGGTGATGCCGGTCCATTACGGGGCCGGCGGATGACCGGCTCATCCCCCTCTCCTCAACCGCGGGACAAACCGATGTCCGACAGCACATTCGACGAACACGCCGCCGAGTACGACGGTTGGTTCCTCAAGAACCGCAAGGTATTGCAGTCCGAGGTGGAACTCCTGGCGGGTGCCCTCCAGGCTCCCGGCCGGACCCTGAGCGTGGGGTGCGGAAGTGGCCTCTTCGAGATGATCCTTCGGGATGCCCATGGAATCGATATCCGCTTCGGGGTGGAGCCCGCCGGGGCCATGGCCGAGATCGCCATGAAGAGAGGAATGGAGGTCCAGGTGGCCTCCGCCGGGAGCCTCCCCTTCGAGAGCGCATGCTTCGACACCGTGCTTTTTAACGGGACTCCCAGCTACATCCGCGACCTGGCGACTGCTTTCGCCGAGGCCCACCGGGTGCTTCGGATCGGGGGCCGGATCGTGGTGGCCGACGTCCCCGCTGAGAGCTCCTACGGGTTGCTGTACCGGCTGGCGGCACTCATCGGTAGCTGGGAGGACCCCCTTCTCAACGCCGTGGCTCCGGCGGTTCCCTATCCCATGGAGTTCGCGACGGCCGCCAACTGGCGCACCACCCAGGAGAAGCTGGATCTGCTGGAGGCCACAGGATTCACCATTCTGGACACGGCCCAGACCCTCACCCGGCATCCCAGGTTCTCCGACGACACCGTGGAGACTCCGATACCGGGCCACGAACGAGGGGATTATGTGGCCATCAGGGCAAGAAAGTGAGGCCGGGAAGTGATTCGCCAAGAGCACAGGATCGTTATCCGCCGCCCAGTGGCCCACGTCTTCGAGTACATGGACGACGTGGCCCGGGAGCATGAGTGGCAACCCAACATCGTGGAGGCATCCCAGGAGCCCCCTGGTCCGACCACCGTGGGCACCCGGAAACGTTACACGAGTAAGTTCATGGGCAAGCGCATCATCAACACCTACGTCACCACGGTGTTCGAGCCAGACCGGCGGGTGGTCTACGAGACCACC
>JBFYZD010000167.1:0-3240 GCA_041309685.1 Gemmatimonadales bacterium
AGTTCCAGTAGCTCGGCTTCCGCTACGGCCACGCGGGATTGGATCTGGGTTCCCCACGCCACCGGGAGGGCTCCGGAGGTCCCCAGCATCGCGGCAGCCAACCAGGGAAGAGCCCCGAAGGGTCTTCTCACTCCCGTCAACCCCAATGCCACCAGGAAGGTGGGAAGACCCAGAATGGCGAGGATGCCGACAGGGATGCCGGGTCCCGACCGGGCGAGGGCTCCTCCTGCAAGGGCCAGGCCCAGAGCGAGGGACAGCCCACCTGCCAGCAGCCACGGCGGCCCACTCCGGCTCCGCTCATTCCTCCCCAGGGCCAGGGCGATTCCCGCCAGGAGGGAGAGGCCCAGGGAAAGGGCCCCCTGGTAGATCATCCAACCCTCCCCCCCCAGCAGGAAGAGGTCGGGGGAGGGTGCCGAAGCGAAGACAGTCGCACTCAGGGGGAAAAGGAGGGCAACGGTCATCCCCGAACGAAGGGCTGTTCCCCACGCCATGCCGGCGACCTTGCCCCGCTCTCCGCCACCGGCCATCCGATCCCTTCCCCCCGCGCCAGGATGCCCGATCCCCAGGAGAACAGCCAGGGCCGAGAGAAGCAGGAAGACCTTCCCCAGGGTGGCCCCCAGGGGGCCCGGGAGGAGAAAGGGACCCGGGGAGGAGAGGGTCGTCGAGGGGAAGATCACACTGGTGGGCAGGATCATCACCCCCGCAAGGAGGGAGAGGGAGGCTCCAACCCGGTGCCAGGGGATGCCCTTCCCCCCTCCCACCAGGGCGCCCCAGGCAAGAAAGGCCAAGAGGGCGAGGGCCCCCGCCCGGGGGCGTTGCCAATCCCTCCGGAGCCTCTCGGGGTCACCCGCCTCCAGGGACACGCTCATGAGCGGTTCCCCGTCCCACTTCACATCCCAGACGACGGCGCCCAGCTCCCGCCCGGGAGGCAGGATCCGGATGGGGACTCCCGTTTCCCTCCTGAAGCGTTGCGCGAACCCTCCACCCTCCAACCCCGCCGGAAGATCCGTCTGAAGGAGGACGGCGGCCACCACGGTCCCTCCCCCCCGGGGGTCCAGGGCCGTAAAGTACAGGTAGCGGAAGAGGGGGCCTCCTCCGAAGGCGTAGCGGCGGTCCCCCCTTCGGATGGGTTGGGGTACCTGGCCCCGATGGACTCCGGCCCAGGCCTGGGGACGCCCCTGGGGATCATAGACCGCCAGGGCCGTGATTTCCCCTTGGCGCCGGATGCGGGACAGACCAGCCTGGAGCTCGGCCGCGGGGGAGGCGGCGAGGAGATCCAGGGTTTCCTCCAACGCTCGGTCGCCGGCTTCGATGACGCCATCGAACCGGCGGGATAGGGCTGCCCAGCTCTCCTCCTCCTGGACGTTCCCAGGGGACCCACCTGGCCCCTGGCCCACCGCCCGGGGGAGGACCGAGAAGGCGAGGAGGGTCCCCAGGAGGATCAGGAGAGCCGACACCGAGGCATGCTGGCCGCCCCTGCGCCCCAGAAGAGCCCAGCCTACCACGGCGCCGGTCGGTAGAAGGAGCCAGAAGGGGGAAGGCCACCGGGTCCAGGCCAGAAGGCCGGGGACCGCCACCCACAGGAGATGGAATGACAGAGGGAAGGGAGCGGGAGACGCCGATGGATGAGGCGGCGGGGAAGGACCAACCCCCGAGCCGCCCGGACGATCGCGCACAGAAGAGGGAAAAAGGGAGCCCGGATCGTTCATGGGCCCTGACAAGCCTCCCCTGGCCGGAGGTGGGGCGAGCCCTTGCCCCGAACCCCCGCCTTCTCTTTCCGGTGGGCGCCCTTGTCCAGCACGGCCCTCACCTTCCCCTCGGGACCAACACCCTGATCGCAGAGGCCGTGGGAGGGGAGGTATCCCGGCGAACCGGGATTCCTCTCGCCCCCGCCTTCCATTACGGGGTCAGGGCCCCCGAGCGAGACCGCTCCTCGGGATCCGCCGGGTTGCAGCGGAAGACCATGCACAGGGCCATGAACGAGCTCCTGGCGGATTGGGAGGATCATGGCATCAAGGAGTTCATTCTTCTTTCCGCCCACCGGTACGAACCCCATCTCGACGCTCTTCTCATGGCAATGACCTCCTCGGCGGTGCTCACCGTGGTGAGCCTCTCCACCATCGAGGTAACCGACCTCCTGGAAGGACCTCCCCTGCAGGAGTATGGGGGGGAGCTGGAAACCTCCCTGATGCTGCATCTGCACCCCGAGAGGGTTCGCCTGGACCAGATCACCGACCACCCGGCAGACCCTCGGCCCCACCGAAGATACGCCCGGGGCGGTGCTCCCACACCCCCGCCGGGGTCCAGGGGCATCCTCGGATTCCCCTCCCGTGCCACCGCAGGGAAAGGGGAAGCCGTATTTCGGCGATACGTGGAGGCACTTCTGGAGCTCCTGGGAGTCCCGGAGGAACCGGACGCCGGGGGACCCGGCCTGTCCTGAGCCACGGTCGCCAAGGGGACCGACCACCGGGCAAAGGGGTATGGAGGGGGTCGATGCCTCTATGCCAACGCACGGACCCCTCGAATCCCATGACAGACTCCCTCCCGGCCACTCTAGGCCTCATCCTCCTCCTCGGGCTCCCGGCCTCCCTGTGGGGGCAGAACGTCTCCCTGGACGAGGGGGCCTTCCGGCTCTCGGTGAATGGTACCTTCGTGGGCAGGGAGGAGTTCTCCATCCGCCGGACCGGCCTTGGAGACCAGGCTCGGGTCGTCCTGCGTGGGACCATCGAGCGGGAAGGCCCTTCCGGCCCACAGGAGATCTCCACCGTCATGGCTGCCGAGGGAAGCGGCCTGGAAACCCAGGAGTATCAGGTGAGGGTGACCGGATCGGTTCCCACCGAGATCTACGCCGTCCGGTCCGGCGCCCGGTACATGGCCCGGGTCCTCTCCTCTGAAGGGGAGCAGGTCCGGGAGTTCCGGGCCGGGCCCGGGTCCGTTCTCCTGGACGAGGAGGTGGCTCACCACCATTTCCTCCTTGCCCCCTTCCTGGACCAGGCCTCCTCGGTTTCTCTCACGGTCCTCACGCCCCGGGCGGGCCGGCAATCCCGGATGACCCTCTCCCTGGTCGGAGAGGAGGAGGTGCGGGTCGGCGGGTCCCTTTTCCCGGCCCGGCATTTCAGATTGGACGGTGAGACCGATTCCCGCGAGATTTGGCTCGACGGCCAGGGACGTGTGCTTCAGGTACTGGTGCCCGGTACCGGGCTCCTGGCCGAGCGGGAGTCGCTTTCGTGAGAATGAACC
>JBFYZD010000168.1:0-3282 GCA_041309685.1 Gemmatimonadales bacterium
CGGGGGTTGGGGGTACCTTCGTCGGCCTCCACAGGGGGCAAGGGTACCGGTGCCTACCGCACCACCGTCCCCCGGTAGATCCACGCGGGGTAGTAGTGCGGGCCCTGGGCGCCCTCGAACACGCCGAAGTACCAGACCTTGCCCTCCTCGTTGGGGAAGGGCGAGGGGGCGATTGTGCGTACGGCGCGGAGGCCGAAGTCGAGGCCCAGCCGCCCATCCTCGGGGACCAGGACGCGCCCCACCCGGTAGGCCTGGGGACCGTCCCTCACCAGGTACCAGGCAGCGCCGGCCAGGGTGTCGTTGGGCGAGGGCAGGCTCGTTCCCAACCCGATCAGGTGCACGGGGCGGCCGGTCTGGGGATCGGTGGCGGGGAGCATCTTGTTGTAGGCGAGGATCAACCAGGTGGGCGCCACCCCCCGCGCCTGGGTGAGGAGCGCCCACACGTCGGCGTCCGGAACCGGAGCCGGCGGGACGCTGCCGTCGATGCGGTCGATGACCCGGTCGGCCGATCGGCCCCCGAGCAGGACCTGCGACCCCGGGGTCGAGGGATCGGCCACGGGGGTCAGCCCCCGCAGCCACCCCAGGCCGTTGTCGGTCTGGGGGACATGGCCCCAATGGCCGAGGCGTTGCCAGGAGGGGAGGGGGCCGTCGGTGCGCCGGAAGAGGCCGCCCTTCCCCGGGGAGGCCAGCTCCGGGTCCGCGCTGAGGTAGAGGTCCCCGTTCATGCGGGCCAGCCCCAGGATCCGCCCCGATAGGCCCTGGATCTCGGGGACGGGGTCCCAGGCGATCCGTCCCGGCGCCCCGGGGTGGTAGGCTCCGTGGTAGACCGAGCCGTTGGAGACGGCGGCGATGAGGAGGTCGGCGCCGGTGACCCGGTCCCTGTGCACCAGGAGCTGGCGGACCTCGCTCTGGTAGGGCCTTCCCGAGGGGGCGATGGGCGAGAGCACCCAGGCGCCGGAGCCGTCGTCCCTCGCGAAGGCCATCACCTGCCCGGGGTACTGGATTCCCGAAATCCCGGCCACCAGCAGGGTCTCGGGAGCGGCCAGGGGGCGGCCCTCCCCATCGGTCTGGAAGGTCGCCGAGGTCAGGGAGGTCACCCTGACGATGCGGTCCCCGAAGTCCCCGTCCACCACCCAGGGCCCTCCGGCGCTCCCCTTCCTCAGGACCTGTCCTCCCGGGTTCGGTCCCCGGGAGGCGTCGAGGTTCCAGACCCCTAGGCCCGCGAAGAGCTGCCCCCGATGTGAGGTGAGCCAGAGGGTCTCGGTCCCGGTCATGAGGCGCCCCCCGGCGTCGACGGACCCCGGCACCCAGTCCCTGGTGAAGGTGAGGGAGTCCAATGGCCGGAGCGCGGCCTTGCCCGACCCCTCGTGATCCCGGGGGGAGGTGGGCCCGCTCCGGCAGGCGCCCGGGACGCCGGCGGCGCCGAGCAGCAGGACGAGAAGAGACGGCCGGACACTCAGGAGGCCACGGCGTTCGGATTCCTGGACGGGAGCCTCAGCGGTGGCCCGAGGGCCGGGGCCCGTCCAGGGCGGTTCCCCTCAGCCCGGGGAGCTCGGGCCGCGGGGCCACGCCCAGCCGGTGAAGGATCGTGGCGGGGACGTCATACAGATCCCCGTTCCGGGCCACCGACCGGTCGTTGGTCACCAGCCAGGAGTGGGGCGCCCAGAGGTGGTTGTTCCCGTGGGGATCGAAGCCATGGTCGGTTACGACGTAGACCAGGGTTCGCTCCTCCAGACCGTCGCCGCGGATCCGCTCCAGGATGCGCCCCACCCAGGCGTCGCACAGCTCCGCCGCCTGCCGGTATTCCGGGGAGTCGTGGCCGCTCCGGTGCCCGGCCACGTCGGGGTCGGCGAAGTGGAGGAACACCAGGCAGGGGGCGTCACGGCATCCTTCCAGGGCCTCCAGCGCCAGGGGCCCCGTCTGGTCGGCGGTGCGGTGGGCGGAGTCGAAGAGGTCCAGGCTCCGGCGGGTCAGGAAGAAGGGCTCCCCCCGGATGGCACGGACCCAGGCGAGGTCCGCGCTGGGCGCCGCCGCCCCCGGGGCCGCGTTCCGGGCCGTGCCCCGGAACTTCCGCAGGATGTCCTCCTGCGCCTGCCTCGGACCCCTCCCCCCCACGTTCCCCTCCTTGGAGGCCACGAAGGCGGTGTAGGCCGACGCAGGGCCGCCGTGGTGGCGCTGGAAGCGCTCGAAGAGGGTGAAGCCCTCGGAGATGGGCTGGAAGTGGCGGTTGTCCACCACGCCCGTCTCTCCGGGTCCCAACCCGGTGAGGAGGATGGCGTGGCTGGTCTTGGTCATGGTGGGGTGGTCGGTGATGTCCAGGCTCACCGCGGTCCCGGCGTCCGCCAGCCCCCGCAGGTTCGGCAACCGGCCCGCCGCCATGAGCTCGCTCACCACGTCGCGGTCCAACCCATCCAGGCTGACCAGGACGGCGTTCTCCCAGCTCGGGAGGGTCCCTCGGGCGATCCACCCCGTGTTGTGGCTGGGGCGCTTGGCGCAGTCGTACCCTCCGAAATAGAGGACCCGGCCGCTATCCGCCGGGAAGGGCGAGACGGCCACCGCCCGCACCGACTCGAGGCTCTGCCCCTCCAGGGGCTCGATCCGCCCGTGTCCGTAAGAACCGTCCTCCCGGCGGACCAGGTAGTGGGCGCCCTGGGCGTCTCCCCGCCTTCCGGGCTCCCGGATCCAGAGCCCGATGAGGTGGAGTCTCTCGCCCGTGTCCGGGTGGATCATGGGCGTGATGGCGTTGTAGGCCCCCAGGGAGGGACCCACGTACTCCCTCACCCCGAAGGCCCGGGCGAAGTGGGCGCGCACGTCCAGCTCCACGGTGGCGGTCACCTCGCTCCCCCGCGGGTCGATGCGGTAGACCACCCCGGGGTAGGAGGCGTAGGCCAGGAACACCTCTCCCTCCCCGTCCGGGGCCGGCAGCGGCGTGAGACCCCGGAGGATCTCCGACTCGTCCCCCTCCTCCCGGAGGCGGAAGGGCCACCGCCACACCCGCTCCCACCGGGGATCGGCTCCGTCCCTGCGCACGAACAGGCCCCCCGACTCCTCCTCATCGCTCCCGATGCCGACGGCGGCGTAGAGCAGGCCGTTGGCCTCGGCCAGGGCCATGACCCGGCCCCCGGCGGCCAGCTCCGGTACCGCATGCCATCGCACCTGCCCGGGGGCACCAGGGTCGAACGTGCCTCGGAAGACCTCCCCCCGGGTCGTGCCGCCGAACAGAGCCTCCTCCCCCGTGACCCCGTCCCTGTGGGTGGCCAGGGACCGGAATCCACCCCTCCC
>JBFYZD010000169.1:0-12019 GCA_041309685.1 Gemmatimonadales bacterium
GTACCGAGCCCGTTCCCTTCACGCACCCCGATCCCCGGTCTCCCCGGCGCACAGCATGACCGACGTACCCCGGACCCTCCTGGGCTCAGACCCCCGGTTCACCCGCTACATCCTCCAGGCCCCGGACGCCTTCGCCCGGGCCGACGACGCCCCCGACGCGGCCTTCTACGCCCGGGAGCGGATGGTCTCCCATCTGGACACCACCGCCCTGGCCATGGTGGAGCGGCTGGTGGGATCGCTGGTCACGGAGCGGGAGCCGGTGATCCTGGATCTCATGGCCTCCTGGGACTCCCACCTCCCCGCATCCCTGTCACCCGCGCGGGTGGTGGGGCTGGGGATGAACGCGGCGGAGCTGGAGGCCAACCGGGCCCTGGCTGATCGCGTCGTCCAGGACCTGAACGCCGATCCGCGGCTCCCCTTCGGGGACGGCACCTTCGACGCCGTCCTGAACGTGGTGAGCGTGGAGTACCTCACGCGGCCGGTGGAGGTGTTCCGGGAGGTGGGGAGGGTGCTGAGACCCGGTGGGCTGCACCTGGTGGTGTTCAGCAACCGCTTCTTCCCGCCCAAGGTGGTGCAGGTATGGCAGGAAGCGTCGGAGCACGAGCGCGTGGAGATGGTGGAGGCCTTCTTCCGGGCCTCGGGAGCCTTCGACGATCCCTACCTCTTCCTCACCATGGGGCTCCCCCGGCCGGAGGCGGACCGGTACTACGATTCGGGCCTGCCCAGCGACCCGGTGTTCGCCGTGTTCGCGGAGAAGAAGGGCGGGGCTCCGGGACGCCCTCCCCGCATCCCGCCCCCCGATCCGGCCCGGATGGAGGTGGACCAGGAGGCGGTCGCGGAGCGGGCGTTACGCGCGGGGGAGACCCTGGTCTGCCCCTACTGCGGGGTGCCGTTGAGCCAGTGGGAGGTTCCGGACGACCCCTGCATCGACTGGCCCAACGACTTCCTCTACCTCTGCTTCAACGACGCCTGCCCCTTCGTGGTGCGCGGATGGCGGTTCATGTGGAAGCAGGGGTTGGAAGGGCACAGCTACCGGTTCCTCCTCAACCCCGTCACCGGGGGGTCCATCACCGTTCCCATCCGCGGCCTCCATGACCTGAAGCCGGGGATCGTGGAGAAGGAAAAGGAGGCCGTGGCCCGCTGATCCGCGAGCCACGGCCGACGCCTTCGGAGCTCAGGCGGGCCCGCTCCGGTCGCCTGACCCGGGACGGCCGGATCCCCCGCGGCGGTAGCGGTCGTCGTCGTCATCGCTGCCGAACCGGTGGTCGTAGCGGCCCTCCCCCACCAGGAGGACCCGGTCGATGAGACCGTCGCTCCCGTAGTCGTGGAGCTCGGCCACGGGCCTACCCCGCACCGATACCTCCAGCAGGACCGAATGGCGGTCCATCCGGAACCACCGGCCCTCGAGGGATCCCCTCAGGCCCAGGGCCTTCGCGTGCCGCTCGATCCCCTTCACCGTCTCCCTCCCCACCAGGTGGCGCAGCTCGTCCCGGTTCAGGACCTCCCGCCTCCAGAACGGTCGTCCCGGCGTGGCCCAGATCCGCACGGGTCCGAGGTCCGCGGCGACCCAGGCGAACGCCGGCAGGGAACGGGAGCGCACGTGAACCGGGAGATCCCCCACCGCGATGGCCACGCCGATCCAGCCGCTCTTGTACTCCACCCTGGCCGTGGCCTGGCCGCTCGCCGCGCCGGCACCCGTCAGGAGGAACGCCATCGCCAAACCCAACACCTGTCTGTTCATCGCCGACCCCTTTCTCCCAGGTCCCGCCGCCGGCCCCTCCGGCGGCGGATCCGGTCCCCGCTGCTTGGCCGGATCTACCCTGATGAAAAGCACCCTGTGTGCCAGAGGTCGTGCCCATTGGCATAAGAGATTCATGCTCTTGTGGTTATACCGATACCCTCCGCCCGGGATCGGGCTTCCCGGAGAGGGAGGTGTCCTCTCCGGAGGACATTCCTCGGGCCCGGATGGGGCGTTCCTTTCATCCACCCTTGCCCCTTCGTCCGCACCCCCTACTTTGCTTAACCTGATTGATAGCTGGGCGTGGCCCGGGTCAAGCACAAGGAGCGGGGCATGGACATCCGAGGGTACTTCGTCACCGACATTCCGCGCAGGGCCTTCCTGGAGCGGACCATCAAGGGCGGCCTGGCCGTGGCCGCCGCCCCCGGCCTCATGGCGCTCCTGGAGTCGTGCGCTCCCGGTGGAATGCCCCGGGCCGGCGTCCAGATCGACCCCACGATCCTGGACGCCACCATCAAGAGGGCGCTCGCCCGGGGCGGGGACTTCGCCGACGTCTACGTGGAGAACCGGGTGGCCCGCTCCATCCTCATGGAGGAGTCCCGCTTCAAGAGCGCCGAGTTCGGGGTGAGCCAGGGGGCGGGGGTGCGGGTCATCGCCGGAGACAAGACCGGGTACGCCTACACGGAGGAGATCACGGAGGACGCGCTCCTGCGGGCAGCGGAGGTGGCCTCCACCATCGCCCGCGGGTCCCAGGTCGTGACCCCCGTGGACATCGGGGCGCCCTCCTCGCGGCAATCCTTCGTGACCGTGCGCCTCCCCCTCCAGGAGATCGCCGACGCCCGGCGGTTGGAGATCATGGAGAGGGCCAACCAGGCGGCGCTGGAGTACGACTCCCGCATCACCATGGCCAGCATCAACTACAACGACGAGGTGCGGGGCCGCGTCATCGCCACGAGTGAGGGCACCTACCTGAGCGACGAGCTGCCCCTCCTGTTCTTCATCGTGCAGACGCTGGGGGTGGGCAACGGTACCCGCCACATGGGGCGGGAGCGCCTGAGCCAGCATGCCGGGTTCGAGATGTTCGAGGAGGTGACGCCGGAGGAGGTGGCCCGCACCTGCGCGCGGGAGTCCATCGCCATGCTGGAGGCCCGGGATGCCCCGGCGGGACGGATGGACGTGGTGATGCAGAACGGGTGGGGTGGGGTCCTGGTCCACGAGGCGGTGGGACACCCCCTGGAAGCCGACAACATCGCCCGGGAGATCGGCGCCTTCACCGGGAAGATGGGACAGAAGGTGGCCAGCGACGTGTTCACCATGGTGGACGATGGGTCGCTCCCCAACATGCGGGGGACCGTCAACTTCGACGACGAGGGCACCCAGGCGAAGAGGAACGTCCTCATCGAGAAGGGTGTCCTGAAGGCCTACATGACCGACATCCTCTCCGCGAAGCAGCTCGGGCTGGAACGGACGGGCAACGGACGCCGGGAGAGCTTCCGCTTCATTCCCATCCCCCGCATGACGAACACCTTCATCGACCGCGGGGACTCCGACCCCGCCGACATCCTGGCCTCCACCCCCAGCGGCCTCTACGTCCAGAGCCTCAGCGGCGGGAGCGTGAACCCCGTCACCGGCGAGTTCAACTTCACCTGCCGGGAAGCCTACCTCATCGAGAACGGTCAGAAGACCACGCCGGTGAAGGGAGCCACCCTGGTCGGGAACTGCATCGAGGTGGTCTCGAACGTGGACGCCGTGGGCAACGACCTGGCCTTCGGACCGGGCATCTGCGGGAAGGGGCAGTCCGCGGAGGTCTCGGCGGGGCAGCCCACCGTGAGGATCCGGGGAATCAACGTCGGCGGCAGCCGGGCTTGACGCCGCAGCGCGCAACCGTCAGGGAGAACGAGCCATGCAGTACGAGAACCTTCCGCAGGAGCTGGTGGACCGATGCCTCAGCCGGGGCGCCGATGCCGCTGAAGTCCTTCTGGAAACCAGCCGCCAGCTCAACATCGAAGTGCGCAACGGCCAGATCGAGACCGTGCAGGAGTCTTCTTCCCACGGGGTGGGCTTCCGGGTGTTCAAGGAGGGGAAGATGGGGTTCGCCCACTCCAACGACCTCTCCGACGCCTCCCTGGACCAGGCCATCGCCGCCGCGGTGGAGTTCGCGGGGCACATGACGGCCGACGAGCACAACGTCCTTCCCGGCGACCCGGCGGTGACCCCGGTGGAGGGCCTCTACGATCCGGAGCTTGCCGGCGTCACCATGGACGCCAAGATCGCCCTCATCACCGAGGTCGAGGCGCTGGCGCTGGCGGACCCCCGCATCACCAAGAGCGACGGGGCCCGGTGGGGGGAGGGGGAGGGAACCACCTGGCTGGCCAACTCCAACGGGCTGGTCAAGAGCTACAGCTCCACCGGGTGCAGCTTCGGCGTGAGCGTGGTGGCGGAGAAGGGGGAGCAGAGGTCCTCCGGCGGGGAGTTCTGCTCCCGGCGCTTCTTCGCCGACCTCCTGTCGCCGGCGGAGGTGGCGGCGGAAGCGGCCCGGAGCGCGGGGGAGATGCTCGATCCCCGCATGGTCCCGACCCAGCGGGCCCCGGTGATCTTCGATCCCGACGTGGCGGGGTCGCTGCTGGGGGGCATCCTGGGCGCCATCAACGGGGAGCGGGTCCTCCAGGGGGCCAGCTTCCTGGCGGGGCGCATCGGGGAGACGATCGCCTCCGACCTCCTCACGGTGGTGGACGACGGGACCCTGCCCAAGGGGATGGCCTCCAGCCCCTTCGACGGGGAAGGGGTGCCCACCCAGCGCCGGGTGATCATCGACCGGGGCGTGCTCCAGGGGTTCATGTACAACACCACGGTGGCCTCCCGGGCCGGGGTCCAGAGCACCGGGAACGCCAGCCGGGGCGGGTACGCCTCCCTCCCGGGGATCGGCCCCCACGCCTTCTACGTGCTCGCCGGGGAGACGGACCCGGAGGAGATCCTCCGGGCCACCCCCAGGGGGCTCTACCTGAACGGGGTGACGGGGTACGGGATCAACCCCGTGAACGGGGATTTCAGCGGCGGCGCCCAGGGGTTCTGGATCGAGAACGGGCGCCGGGCCTTCCCGGTGCGGGGGATCACCATCGCCGCCACCGCCGCCGAGATGCTGAACGGGATCGACAGGGTGGGCACCGACCTGGACCTGAGACGGAGCACCACGGCCCCCACCTTCCGGATCAGGGAGATGCAGATCGGGGGGATGTAGGGGCGGGGGGCCTCAACCGCGGTCCTTCCACCAGGTCTCGAGGGCGTCGCAGGCCTCGGCGGCGCCGTCCCCTCCGGCCAGGCGCCTCGCCACGCGCCGGCACCGGCGTTGCACCAGGGGGAGCATGACCCGCTCCTCCAGCATGCGGCGCACCGTTTCCGCGGAGAGGCGCCGGGGATCCAGCACCGCCCCCACCCCCATCTCCAGGACGCGCGCGCCATTGGCGAAGGCGTCCCGGCCCCGGGGCTCCACGAGCAGGGGGCAGCCGGCCCGGAGCGCCCGGGCCAGGGTTCCGGGGCGGCCGGACAGGACGGCCGCCGCCGCTCTCCTCAACAGCCAATCGTGGGGGAGGGTATCGGCGAAGAAGACGTGATCGGCCGCGAGGTCGGCCGGCAGCATCCCCCTCCCCAGCCCGGCCCATCCCCCCTGCACCACCAGGCGCCGCCCGAGGACGCCGGCGGCCTCGACGTGGGCCGCGGCCACGGCGGCGGGATCGGCCAGGGGGGTGCTCCCGGGAAGGAGGACCAGGGGCCCCTCGCGCCACCTTCGGGGCCGCTCGGCACCGGGGCGTCCCACCGGCCCCAGGAAGGCGCGGAGCTCGGGGGTGGGCTCCGTCCATCCGGGCTGGGCCCGGTCATCGGGGAGGGCGAAGCCGGTTCGGGTCAAGAGGCCGCTTCCGGCTCGCCGCCGCGGCGGACCGCTGGCCAGGAAGAGGGGGAGGTAGGGATGATCGCCCGGGAGGACGGAAAGTGGCGGAAGCTCCGGTGGCGCGTCGGAGAGGAATACCCGCACCCAGGGGATTCCCAGGTCCTCCGCGAGCCATCCCGCGGGGTCCAGCGTCGCCCCCGCCACCAGGAGCTCGGCGCCGTGGGTGCGGCAGGCCCCTGCCAGCTCCCGGTAGTGCCTGGGCCAGTCGGTGAGGTCCGCCGCCTCCCTGTGCCGGGCCGCTGCCCAACGGCCCCTGGCGTCGAAGAGGTGGTGATGGGCCGCTGCTTCCTCCGGGCCGAAGCGGGGGCCCAACGCGGTCGCGTCCAGGCCGGCATTGCGGAAGAGCGGCACCGCCCAGGGGTTCACCGCCGCCAACACCTCGTGCCCCCGGTCCCGGAGCGTCTCCCCCAGGGCCAGGAGGGGGACCATGTCCCCCGCGGTCCCGTACCCGGTCACCACGATCCTGGCCATGGCCTCAGCTGGTCCCGGGGGGAGGGAGATCGGCGACGGGAAGGGTGGTGGGTGGGACGTACCCCTCCTCGGCGCAGATCTCCTCGTACAGGGCCAGGGGAAGGGTGCCCCCGTCCCTGCCGATGCCGGGAAGGCTCCCGTGCTGCCACACCACGCACTCGGTCTCCCACCCCGGGCCGAAGCGGCGCTCCAGGACCTTGCGGGCCTGCGCCGGGACCGCCACGGTGAAGTCGCAATAGGGGTGGCGGGTGAGGGGGAGCATCTCGTCGGGGTGCATGACCGCGTCCGGGCCTTCCGAGGAAGGGAAGACGTCCACCGCCGGGCGCCTCGGCCAGTACCCGCAATGCTCCACGTGGGGCTGGCGTACGCCGATGACGAAGGTCCGCCCGAGCTGGGGCCAGCCCTTGCCCTCGACGGCGGTGAGGCCCGCCCCCTCCAGGGCGCCGCGCATGCGGTCCATCTCCCCCTCGGGCACCGCGATGTCCACGTCGTCGTCGTGGGGGATGGGGCCGCCGTGGCGGAGGGCCCCCAGGAGGGTGCCTTCGGCGACGGAGTAGGGGACTCCCGCCCGGGACAGGACCTCGTCGATGACCCGCAGGAGCTGGGCGTGGAAGCGGTGGGCCAGGAGGGTCCAGCGTAGCATGTCCCGAAGGACGTTCCCGGAGGGCTCGGGAGTTGGCAGATCCTCCAGGCCCTCCGGCTCGGCGGGCGGGGCCAGGATGGCCCGTTGCAGGGTGTCCAACGTGGGGCGTCGGGCCTCCACCTCCGCCAGGGCGAGTGCCCGGGCGATGCCGGCTCCGGTGAGTGCGGCGATGGGATCCTCCAGGAGCCGGGCCAGGCGGCCACCGGGGGCCACCCGGGCGGGGCCGACGAGTACGCCCAGGGGATGGTACCCGGGGACCTTGGCGAAGGACACCCGGGAAGCGCCGTCGCCTTCCGCCGCGAGGAAGTCCTCCACCGCCGTCAGCACCCCGTTCCGGCTCCCCCACATGAACAACCCGTTGTGACGGTGGGCGTGGAGGCCACCCACCGCCACGGGCAGGGCAGAGCTCGGCCTCAGGCCGAACCGGCGGGAGGCGTTCCTGGACTCCAGGGGGATGGTCTCGGGACGGTCGTACCCGTCCCGCCTTCCGTAGGGCCACCCCACATGGTCGACGAACACCAGGGGGAAGGGCACCCCGTCGGCCCGCGCCCGGGCCGCCAGGGCGGAGAGATCATGGAAGGCCGTGTGCCAGTTGGGATCCCCGCTCCAGACCACGCAGTCCGGCGTGCCGACGCGTTCCAGGGACGGGAGGGAGTCGAACCGGGCCAGGCCCGCCGGGGGCCGGGGCGAGGCTTCCAGGAGACGCTCCACAGCCGCCGCCTCGGCCGGGGGACCGACCAGGAGAACGGCCTGGGGCCCAAGCTCGCGGAGGAGTGGCGCGAGGAGGAAGGGCCCGACCGGGCCGACGGCGAGGCTCACGGATGGGTCAGCCCGGCCCGACGGCCCGGCCTAGAACGGCATCGATTGCTCCGTCGATTCCTCGTTCGAGGATAGCTCCTCCGGCGGGTTCGTGGGAAGCGTGGGGATCTTGAGGGGGGAGAGGATCGTGGGGGCGGTGAGCTTCACGTTGAGAAACAGCCCTCCCGAAACGTCCTTCAGCTCGTCGGCCGAGAGCTCCCCGTCGATGGGGCTCCCGGGCTTCGGGGAATCGGACATGGTTTGCCTCTTGCAGCCGCATGGTGGGGGAAGGAGTCCGTACCTTCCAATCTACCCGTGTGGGTGAGGAACACAATCGCCCCGTGTCCAGGGCCATCAGGATGCTCCCCTTCCCCCTTCCAGGCGGGGGATCACCACCACCTCCGCCCTGCTCAGCTGGCTGGCATCGTCCACCTCCGCCCAGGGAAGGCCCTCCACCAATAGCCCCCGGACCACACGCTCCCGGCTGACCGCGGCGATCCGCTCCTCGTAGTGCTCTTCCTGGGAGGCGCTCAGGCCGGCCCGGTGGGTGGACACCATCAGGTCCAGCATTCCCTCCGAGAGGAGGCTCAAACCCACCAGCTCCCCCAGGATCTCGCCCCGTGAGCCCGGCCGCTTCGAGATCTCGCCGATGCGGCCGCCCTCCCCCCGTACCCAGACCTCGTCCCCGGCGCCGGTGGGGCCGGAGAGGAGGACCAGGTCCGATCCCCCGGCGTGCAGGAGGGCTTCCGGAGCGTCCGGTCCGAAGATGAGGTCTCCCTCCACCACCAGGGCGGATCGGGGACGGGGCGTCATGGATTCCCAGGCCAGGGCCAGGGAGCGCATGCTCCCCGTGCGGGCGGGGTCCCCGTTCTCAACGATGGACACGCCCGGCCACAGCTCCCGGGCGGCCCGGGCCACCCGCGCCCCTTCGTAGCCCACCACGACCGTGAGGCCCCGGATGCCCGCCTGGCCGAGAGCCCGGAGGGAGCGGGCCAGGATCGTCTGGCCGCCCACCTGCACCAGCGCCTTGGGGAGCCCCCGGCTCAGCTCTCTGAGGCGGACTCCCAGCCCCGCGGCCAGGAGGATGGCAGGAGTGGAACCGGGCATCGGGACGACCTCGCTCAGGTCAGAAGGACCCGCTATCATTGAACCCGCTCCCTCCAGGATCAACCCCCCCCTTCCGAGACATGCCCCCCTCCACCCGCCTCCCCACGCCCCTGCGCTCCACCGTGACCCTGATGGCCGCGGCCTTCGGAGCCTACTTCTGCATGTACGCGTTCCGGAAGCCGGTGACGGTGGGGGAGTTTACGGGAATGGCCCCGGGAGAAGGCGGAATCGAGATGAAGACGGCCCTGCTGGTGGGCCAGCTCGTTGGATACTCTCTGTCCAAATTCGCGGGCATCTACGTGTGCTCCGCCGTCCCCCGCCGGTGGCTGGGGCCCACGCTGGCGGGGCTCATCCTGGTGGGGGAGGGGGCCCTGGTGGCCTTCGCCGTGGTGCCCCCCGGAGGGCGGGTGGCGGCCCTGTTCGTCAACGGGCTCCCCCTGGGGATGGTGTGGGGTCTCGTGGTCCGATACCTGGAGGGCCGGCGTCTCTCCGACGTCCTCCTGGCCGGGCTCTCGGCCTCCTTCGTGATCTCCACGGGGGTCGTCAAGGACGTGGGGCGGTGGCTCCTCGTGCTGGGGGTCGAGGAGGTGTGGATGCCCGCGGCGACGGGGGCGCTCTTCCTGGTTCCCTTCCTGCTGTGCGTGACGGTCCTTGCGGGCGCGCCCGCGCCGGATGCCGGCGACGAGCGGGAGCGCATGCCGCGGCGGGCCATGACCCGTCAGGAGCGCCGCGCCTTTCTCCTGCGGTTCGGAGGGGCCCTCGTTCCCCTGGTGGTCATGTACTCCGCCTTCACGGCCCATCGGGATTTCCGGGACAATTACGGTGTGGAGATCTTCCGGGAGCTGGGGTACCTGGATCTGCCCGCGCTCTTCACCCGGACGGACCTCCCCGGCGGGATCGTGGCGCTCGTCGGTCTCGCCCTCCTCAACGCCATCCGGAGCCACGGGCGGGCGCTGGCCGCCGCGTATGCCATGATGGGCGCCGGGTGCATGACGCTCCTGGCCGCGACGGCCCTCCACCAGGCGGGGTTTCTGGACGGCCTCCAGTGGATGATCCTGGTGGGCATGGGGGCGTACCTGGCGTATGTGCCCGTGGCCTCGGTCTTCTTCGAACGCCTGGTGGCCGCCGGAGGATCGGCCGGCACCGCCGTGTTTGGGATCTACCTGGCGGACGCACTGGGCTACACCGGGTCGGTGGGGGTGCAGCTCCTACGGGACCTGACCTGGGGGGGATCCTCCCGCCTCGCCTTCTTCGAAGGCCTGACCTGGGGGATCGGGGGGGTGGGGGTGCTTCTGGTCCTGGGGTCGGCGCTCCTCCTCTTCCGGGTGCTGGGGAGGACGGCGAGCCCGTTCAGAAGTACTTCCTGACCGCCTCCAGCACCCGCTCCCGGGCGGCGGGGGCCAGGGTGCCCTCCCTGCCGAGGGAGGCGGGTAGGCTCCAGACGTGGGCCAACTCGAGCTGGGCGTCCTTGGAGGAACCGGGCATGAGGACCTCCTCCCGGCCCACCAGGGGGGTGAACCACTTGGGGTTGGCCGCGTCGTTCAGGGGAGCCGCCAGCAGGTCCCCCGTGGCCGTCTCTCCGATCACCACCCAGGGGCGCTCCCCCTGGTAGATGGTGGACGTCCCACCCACCCCGGGCCCCTTCACCAACTCTCCCGGCCAGACCACCTCCCAGAGGCGGGCCCCCACCCCCATGGCGTCCCCCAGGAGCTGGCGGGGATCGCCGCCCCCCTCCGACCGCACCTGTACCTGGTGCTCGCTCATCGCCCCGGCCCAGCAGAGCTCGCCGTAATCGAAGCCGACCAGCTGCGTGTGGGGGCTCCCGGGCGCCCGGAGCGCCGCCTCGTGCACGGCCACAAGGAGGACCGCCCCCGGGGGTGGGGCGAAGGAGAGCCGCCGCGGGAGGTCGGGGCGGAGGGCCACTTCGGTGCCGGGAGGGAGCGTGGGCATGGGGACAAGGTGGGCCCCGGAGGGCGGAGCCGTCCAGGGGGTAGCGGCGGCGGGCGAGCCCGAGCCAGCACCTCGGGCGGTGTGACCCCCGTCACATCCTTCACCCCGGGGCCGGGCTACCTTCCGGTCACGGTACCGAACGAAGCCTGAATCCACCTCGGGAGCCCAGCCATGGCGACCGGTTTGAAGTCCCTTGAATTGCCGACCCTGCCGGAACGGCAGCGCCCCCGGCCACGGCGTGCCGCGGCCGCGGCGACTCCCACCACCCGCATGGGCCGCTTCCGGCGTTGGCTCTCCGGGAGGACCGACCGCAAGGCCCACCGGACCTTCCGGGCGCGCCTCGTGGTACAGAGCCTCTTCGCCCTCGCCTCCCTCCTGGTGGGGGTCCAGTTGGCCGCGTTCTACCGGGCGGCGAAGGCCGGGACCCTCCCCCTTCCCACCCGGCCCCCGGGGGCCGAGGCGTACCTCCCCATCAGCGGCCTCATGGGGATCCTGGACTGGATCTACCAGGGGACGCTCAACGCCATCCACCCGGCCGCTACCGTCCTGGTGCTGGTGGCGCTGGCCACGGCGCTGTTGGCGAGGAAGGCGTTCTGCTCCTGGGTCTGCCCGGTGGGGTTCCTCTCGGAAGCGCTCGCCCGCTTCGGCCGCTGGTCCTTCGGGCGGAACTTCCTCCCCTGGACGTGGGTGGACATCCCGCTGCGCAGCCTCAAGTACCTCCTGCTGGCGTTCTTCCTCTCGGCCATCCTGGCCATGGGGGCCGACGGGCTCCAGGCCTTCATCCAGTCGCCCTACAACCGGGTGGCCGAGGTGAAGATGGGGCTCTTCTTCGTGAACCTGAGCCGGACCGGGACCATCGTGATCGGCGTCCTGGTGCTGGCCTCCGTGTTCGTGAAGGGGGCCTGGTGCCGGTACGGCTGTCCCTACGGCGCGCTCCTGGGGCTGGTCTCCTGGCTCTCCCCCACCCGCATCGTGCGCGACGCCGACGCCTGCGTGGAGTGCGGGCTGTGCGACAAGGCCTGCATGGCCCGGCTGAAGGTGTCGGCGGCCGGGTCGGTGATCAGCCCCGAGTGCGTGGGGTGCATGGACTGCGTGGCCGCCTGCCCGGTGGCCGGGGCGCTGGACGTGCGGACGCTGGGGGGGCGCAGGGTGAGCGCGTGGGGCCTGGCCGCCGGGGTGCTGGGGATCTTCCTGGCGGGTTACCTGGGCGCCGGGGCGGCCGGTGCCTGGGCCAACCAGATCGGCGACCAGGAGTACGTAGAGCGCATCCGGGAGATCGACTCACCGGCCTACGGGCATCCGGGGAGGTAGGGGGGGGCTTGGAAGCCCGGCAGGGGGGGAGGCATCGGCTCTTCGCCGGCAGGCC
>JBFYZD010000170.1:0-6950 GCA_041309685.1 Gemmatimonadales bacterium
TACAGCTCCGCCAGGAAGGCCCGGGCGTCGGGAGAACGGGGGTTGGTCTCCAGGGCCAGGCGCACCGTGTCCACCGCCCCGGGTGCGCCCTCGAACTCCAGGATGCGGGCCAGGCCCAGAAGGGCCCGGGGGTGGCGGGGGTTGGAGTCCAGGACCTTCCGGAAAGCCTCCCGGGCATCCGTGGCCCGGTACTTCTCCAGGAAGAGCTCCCCCGCCAGGATCTCCGGCCGCAGGTCCTGGGGATCCGCCGCCCCGGCCTCGTCGAAGGCCAGCAGGGCATCCTGGAAGAGAGGGTAGCTGGTGACCCCCAGGTGGCGGACCGCCGTCCCCACGGCCATGAGGTCTTCGGCCGCGAGCCCTCCCGGCGACCGGTTGTAGAGGTCGATGAAGGTGTCGAAGAGGGCACGGGCCTCCTCCCGCTCCCCCCGCTCCCACAGGAGGACTCCCAGGTTCACCCGGGCCATGTTCCGGTCCCGGGCCCCCCTCTCCAGGGCACGGCGAAAGGCCCCTTCCGCCTCCCGGCTCCGGCCCACGGCCCGGAGAGCCTCGCCGTACACCGTCTCCACCTCCACCGAGGCCGCCTCCCCCCCCGCCCCCCCCAGGGCACGGAGGGCGTCCTGGTAGCGTCCCACCTCCAGGAGCGCCCGGCCGTAAGCCCGCAGGGCCTCGGGGAGGGGCTGGGAGGCGCGGGTCAGGGCCCGGAGCGTTTCCAGGGCCTCCTCGTAGGCGCCGGAGCGGAGGCGGGCCATGGCGTCGGGAAGGGCTTGCCCCGGGGCCGGGGCCGGAAGCGTCAGGGTCAGAAGCGAGCCCAGCGCCAGGCACCGGGCGGTCCCGCCCCGGCGGCGGACAGGAGGCGGCGTCACCCACCACCTCCCTTCTCCCGGATCTCCCGGATCTTCAGGGCCAGGGCCACCAGGAGATCCTCCAGCTCCCTCTCGTAGCGGCCCTCCTCCATCTGCCCCCTCATACCCCGCAGCTCCTGGATGCGCCGCTCCAGATCCGACCTCTCCAGGTAGAGCCGGCGGAGTGCCGGGTCGGAGATGCTGTCGGGAAGGGCTCCGGCCCCGGACACAGCCGAGGCCGAGCCCAGCCAGAAGGTCCGGGCCAGGAGCCCATCGGCGCTGTCCGGGCCGGGCTCGCCGGTCCCCTTTCCGTCCCCATCGTCGTCGATCTGGGGGTGTTCCGTGGCCAGGAGGTTCCGCTCCCCGTAGTAGCGCTCCACCTCGAGCCGGGCGTACTCGAAAGCCTCCAGGAGGGAGGTCCGGCCGTCCTTGTCCAGATCGGAACCGTCGTCCTTCAGGGCTTCCACGAAGAAGCCCCCGAACTGCGTCTCGTTCCGCTCCTGGGCGGTGCGGGTGGCGGTGACGATGATCCGGTTCGGCCCCGAAAGCCCCACCACGAAGGGTCCGCTGGAGGAAGCGGTGTTCACCACCGCCAGGCTCTGGGTGGGGAAGTCACGGAGCATCACATCCAGCTCACCGGGCGTCAGGTCGGGCCCCGGAAGGTTGAGCTGGACCGCTTCCCCCTGGCCGCTCCCGTGTCCCACCAGGACCACCAGGATCCGGTCCCGGGGTCCCGCCGCCTCGGCCATGGCCGCCAGCTCGGAGGCCACGTTCTCCTTGGTGGACTGGGCCCGGATGAGGTCCGGGGCGTCGCCGGGACGCTCGCCGAGGTAGGTGATGGCCTCCGGCCGCACGCCGAAGCGCTCCAATGCGGCGGACCGGATCTCCACGGCCCATCGGTGGAAAGTCTCCCGGTATCCCGGGTCCCCACCCAGACCCACCACGAGAAGGACCCGGGTGTCCTGCCCGGAGGCGGGGGCCGGGCAGACACCCGCCAGGCACGCCGCCAGGAGAAGCAAGCCCGGGGATCGCCTCATGCCAGCCCCCTCCTGCGGCGGAAGAACCACTCTCCCCCCACCAACACCACCAGGAGGAGGAAGAGGGCAGGCATGTCCCAGAGGTCCCGCTCCTCGGTGAGGGTCACCCCGGCGCCGGCATAACGGATGTCTTCCGGGAGGCGGCTCACCGTGGAGGGCTCGTAGTACCGCCCCCCCGTCTCCCGGGAGATGCGCTCCAGGAGGGCCCGCCGGAGGTGGGCGTCGTAATACTCCTCGGAGCTGGGGCCGACGTGCAGGTAGGCCCGGTCGGTGCCCAACACGTTCTCATCCCCCCGAGAGGCGACCACGCTGATCTCGTGATCCCCGTCCTGGGTGGGGTGGAAGGTCCCGGCGTACTCCCCGTCCTGCTCCACGTTCCAATCCAGGGCGACGCGTTGAAGGGATCCATCCGGGGCGGTGACGGTGGCATCCACCCGGGCACCATTCACCTCCAGGAAGGAGGAGTCGCTCACCTCCACCACCAACCGAACCGCCTCACCCGCCTCCGCCTCCTCGGACTCCAACCGGACATTCACGTAGTCCGGCACCCCGTCCACCAGCCACCGGAGGAGCTGCCTCCAGAAGGTCTCGTGGGTCTCGTCCTCCACGGGAACGTCGGCATGGAGCTGCCACATCCAGGAGTCCGTTACCGGGAAGGCCGCCACCTTCCCCCGGCCGTACCGGTGGTAGGCCAGGACCACCTGATCTCCCCGGGCACCCTCGCCGGAAAGGAGGGTGGTGGCCCCGGGCTTCACCCTCCGGATGGGGTTCATGGAGGAGAGGGGAGGGAGGCTGTCCCAGACGGCCGGGGCCGCCTCCCCCCGGGATCGGATCTGGGCCGCGGGGTGGCCCGCTCCCGCCACCGTGGGCCGCACCTTCAGCGCGGTGAAGGCCGCATGGGGATCGGGCACTGGGTCTTCCAGGAGCACCGGGAGGGCCTCCGCCACCTGGGTGCCGCCGTACCCGCCCTCGGCGAAGGCGAACCTCCCCCCCAGGGCCAGGAGTCCGCCTCCCCGCTGCCCCGCGAAGTCGGCGATCATGGCCAGCTGGTCGTGGGTGAAGAAGCCGGCCTCCACGCTCCCCAGGATCAGCCCCCGGTATCGGAAAAGCTCCTCCCGGGTCTGGGGAAACCCCCCTGCCAGCTCGTCGGCGTCGTCCACCTCCAGGCGCAGGTACTTGTCCGGAGCCGAGCGCTGGAGAACCACCACCTGGAGGTTCTCGTCCTCGGCCAGGGCCCTCCTGAGGAACGCCACCTCGTGGCGGGGCTCCCCCTCGAAGTAGAGGATCTTCTCCCGGTCTTCCCTCACCTCCACCTCCACCGCCCGCTGGTTGTTCTGAGCCACCCGCTCCCCCTCCTGCACCGGCACTCCCACCCTGATCCGCCGGGGCCCGGGATCGTCCAGAGTGAAGCGGACCCTGGCCACCGTGGGCTCGCCGTCGTCCCCCAGCTCCACCTGATCCTCCACCAGGATCTTCTCCTCGTCCTCCACCACCAGGGGAAGGGTCTGGCCGGCGTAGCCCCGGTGGGAAACCACCACGTCCAGAAGAAGGGAGGTCCCCTTCAGGACGGATCGGGGAGCCGACACCCGCGCCACCTGGACGTCGGGGCTCACGGCCTCCTCCCCCAACCCCACCGTGAACACGGGGATGGAAGCGGCCTGGAGGGGCACCATGGCCTCGGCCAGGGAGCGGCCGGCGTTGTCCGCCCCGTCGGAGACCACCACCACTCCGGACAGGGGCACGCCGGAGAGCTCCTGCCGGACCCGGTCCAGGGCGCCGGCCAGGTCGGTGCGGGTGCCGTCGTACAGGAGCCCCGCGGGGAGGTCCACCCGTTCCGTGGTCGAGGAGAAGCGAAAGAACCGGACGGCGAAGCGCTCCTCCAGCGCCTGGAGGAGGGCGCCGGACTCGGTTCCGAGATTCTCCTGGACGAAAGCGCTCCGGGGTCTGCCGTCCTGGCCCGGCAGGGCCATGCTACGGGAGTCGTCCACCAGGACCGCCACGAAGTTCCTCTGGGCCACGGTGGAGCTCAGGACCAGCGTGGGTTGGAGGAGGGCGAAGAAGAGAACGGCGAAGGCCGCCACCCGCAGGAGCCCCATGATGACACGGTCCCGGAGCTCGGCCTTCCCCCGGGGCCGGCGGTAGCTGGCCACCGCCACCACCACGCCCACCCCCACCACTCCCAGGAGGAGGAGGACCGGCCAGGGGGTGCGGAGCACCACCTCCCCCTCCCGGAAGAGGAGGGGCCGGTACTTGAAGAGGAAGGTGAAGATGGACTCCATGGACAACGCGCCTCAGGGGCCCCCTAGTGGCTCATGCCGTAGATGATGAGGTTCGCACCCATCTCGTAGGCGAAGGTGGAGTACTCCAGGGGGTAGAAAGGATCCTCCGCCCACTCCCAGGCGTCCCCCAGGTCCGTGTTCCAGTTGATGACCACCATGAGGCGGCCGTCCTCGTCAAAGATCCCCAGGACATGGGGCTCATAGCCGTCCTGCTCCCAGGTGGGGCCCCCCGACCGCCCCTGCCGAACGTTGGGTACCTGCTTGATCTCCGGGATCTGGTAGAAGACATCGATCACCAGGAATCCGCCGGCGGCCAGGTAGTCCCGCAGCCCCCGGGCCTCCTCCTGGGTCAGGGCCATCCCCCCGACCTCCAGGGCATAGAGGAAGGGGAAGTTCCGCAGGGCGGGATCCGCCAGGCTCACGGCGTTCTCGAACTCGTAGGCATCCAGACCGAGGATCCGCTTGATGACTACGAGGAACTGACGGTCCGCTTTCGGATAGTCCGTGGCCCAGCTCCCTCCCCGGCTCCGGAACCCCCTTCCCCGAACCCCCGAGTAGACCGCCCGGGTGAAGTAGAATCCGTGACCCCCAGGGGCGGGAGCCGAGAACCCCTGGGTCGCCCGGGGCCACTGTGAAAGTCCTCCTCCCCCGGGCGTCTGTGAGCCGGGCACACCAGGGACACCGCCAGTGCCGGCTTCGTGAAGCGGCGCCGTCCCGCCGGCGCCCGCCCACAGGACCGCTCCGGAGAGGGCGGCCCCGAAAGAGAAGGCAAGGAGGCGGGGCGACGCGCTCATGCGGGCGTCACAGGGCTCTGGAACGGCATTGGGCTCTGTCTCGGGTGACACGCCCCCGGGGCTGGACGTTGAGGCGGGGACCGCCTGGCCCGGGAAGGAAACCCCCTCTACGTCCGGGGCATCGGAAGGTTCCCCCGCCCTCGCCCCCCCTCTTCTTGCCCGAAAGGGCCGGGCCGCCCTACCGTCTTTCCTCATGACCCCTCCACGATGCCCCTGCGGGATGGCCGCCGTCGCTCTGGCGGCGGCCCGACGGCCTCCTGTACCTGGACCTGGCAGGGATCCCCTACCGGGAGATCCCGGGAGAGTGGGCGTGGACCCTTCGACCGGAGGAGTAGGGTGAGACGGTTCCATGGCTTCGCCGCCTTCCTCATCCTGGGGAGCCTGGCTCTCCCCGCCCCCGCCACCACCCAGGCGGACGAACACGCTTACGTCCCCGAGACCGACCCCCTGGTCCTGGAGAAGCTGGAGGCGTGGCGGGACCTGAAGCTGGGGCTGCTCATGCACTGGGGTCCCTACTCCCAATGGGGAATCGTGGAATCCTGGTCGCTCTGCTCCGAAGACGAGCCCTGGTGCACCCGCTCCATGGAGGACTACGGGGAGTACAAGAAGGCGTACGAGGCCCTCCAGACCACCTTCAACCCGGTGGGCTTCGACCCCCAGCGGTGGGCCCGTGCGGCCCGCGACGCCGGGATGCGGTACATGGTGTTCACCACCAAGCACCACGACGGGTTCAGCATGTTCGACACCCGTCAGACGGAGTACCGGATCACTTCGCCGAACACACCCTTCAGCGCCCATCCCCGGGCGAACGTGACGAAGGAGATCTTCGAAGCCTTCCGGGCCGAAGGGCTCTGGATCGGCGCCTACTTCTCCAAGCCCGACTGGCACTCCCCCGACTACTGGTGGCCGTACTTCGCCACCCCGGACCGCAATCCCAATTACGACCTGGACAGGTACCCGGACCGATGGGCCCGCTTCGTGAAGTTCACCCACGCCCAGATCCAGGAACTCATGACGGGGTACGGCCGGGTGGACATCCTCTGGCTGGACGGGGGGTGGGTTCGGACCCTCTCCGAAAAGGAGATCCGGGAGCGGATGAACCGTCCCGACTACCGCTTCATGCACCTCCAGAGCCAGGACATCGACATGCCCCGCCTGGTGGCCGAGGCCCGGGCCCGGCAGCCGGGACTCATCGTGGTGGACAGGGCGGTGCCAGGCCCGTTTCAGAACTACCTCACCCCCGAGGCCCGGGTGCCGGAAGCCGCCATCCCCCACCCCTGGGAGGTCTGCATGCCCATGGCCACCTCCTGGTCCTTCGTGCCCGGGGACCCCTACAAGTCCCCCCGGGAGCTGGTGCGCATGCTGGCCGACGTGGTGGCCAAGGGGGGCAACCTCCTCCTGAACATCGGCCCCGGCCCCGACGGCCGCTGGCACCCGGAGGCCTACGAACGGTTGGAGGCCCTGGGAGCCTGGATGCGGGTGAACGGCCCGGCCATCTACGGCACCCGGGCCGTCGCGCCCTACGCCGAGGGGAAGATGCGCCTCACCCGGGGAAAGGACGGGGCCGTGTATGCCATCTACCTGGCCGACGAGGGGGAGACGGAGTTCCCCTCCGCCATCTCCCTCTCCGGCCTCCAGCCCGCTCCCGGCGCCACCGTCACCCTGCTGGGGACCGAGGTAACCCTGCCCTGGGAAGGGGCGGGCGCGGGGTTCGTGGCCCGGGTGCCGCCGGGAACGCGGGGGCCGGCGCCGTACGCGTGGGTATTCCGGATCTCGGAGGTGAGGGAGTAGCCGTGTAGCCCACCGGGACCATGCCGCTGCCCTTGAGGGGCGGCCGCCCGGCGCCGTAGGATTCCCCGATGCCCGACGTATTCCTCACCGTGGACCTGGAGCCGGACTGCCCGCCCTACCTCCGGGGGTGGAGGGGGATGGAGACGGGCGCTCCTCCTCTCCTGGATCTGCTGGGAAGCCTCGGCGTACCGGCCACGTTCTTCACCA
>JBFYZD010000171.1:0-22405 GCA_041309685.1 Gemmatimonadales bacterium
CGGACCTGGTGGGCCCGGCCCGGGCCGCCCTGGAGGTGGTGGGGTTCCCCCGGGACCGCCATGACCACCACCCCGGCGAGCTCTCCGGGGGGCAGCAGCAGCGGGTGGCCATCGCCCGGGCGCTGGTGAACGACCCGGAGATCCTCTTCGCCGACGAGCCCACCGGGAACCTGGACTCGGCCTCCAGCGAGGAGATCATGGCCCTCTTCACCGAGCTGAACCGCCGCGGGCGAACGGTGGTGGTGGTGACCCACGACCCCGAGGTGGCCCGCTACGCGAGGCGCGTCCTCACCATGCAGGACGGCCGCATCGTTTCCGACGAGGTGAGCGGTGAGGGAGGTGCCCCATGAAGACCGGACGCCTGGTGGGGCAGGCCCTGAAGGGGCTCACCCGCAATCGCCTCCGGACCTTCTTCATGATGGCGGGGATCACGGTGGGGATCACCGTCCTCACCGTGGTCCTCTCCGCCGGGATGGGTGCCCGGGAGCGCATCATGGAGCGGGTGCGGGTCTTCGGGCTGGAGAGCATGATGATCTGGGCGGGAGGACCCACCGATCAGACCAGGGTGGGCCCGGGGGAGGGGGCCGGCTCGGCCGTCACCGCCACCCTGAAGGTGGAGGACGCCGAGGCCATCCGGAACGAGATCGCCCGCATCCGCGAGGTGTCGCCCTTCGCGCGGGCCGGGCAGATGGAGGTGCGCTGGCAGGACCGGAGCTTCACGGCGCCCGTGTTCGGGATCACCCCCGAGTGGGCCGACGTATGGGACTGGCCCCTGGACCGGGGCTCCTTCATCACCCACGAGGACAATGAGACGCTGGCCCGGGTGGCCGCCATCGGACCCACGGTGATCCGGGAGCTCTTCGGCGACGAGGACCCCATGGGGCAGGTGATCCAGGTGGGAGGGGTCCCCTTCGAGATCACCGGAATCCTGGGGGTGAAGGGGACCAGCGCCGGCGGGGGTGACATGGACAACCGGGTCTTCGTCCCCCTTGCCACCTACCTGCGCCGCGTGGCCAACCGGGATTACCTGGACGGGATCCGGGCCCAGGTGAAGGAACTGCGGGAGATGGAGGCCGCCGTGGCCGACATCACCGCCCTGCTGAGGGAGCGGCACGGGATGGCACCGGGAGAGTTGGAGGACTTCCGCGTCACCACCCCCACGGAGGTCACGGCCATGGTGGAGGAGATGCAGGGCACCTTCAACCTCTTCCTCGTGCTGGTGGCCGGCATCGCCCTGGTGGTGGGCGGGGTGGTGGTGGCCAACATCATGCTCCTCTCGGTCGGGGAACGACGCAGGGAGATCGGGCTTCGCCTGGCCGTGGGGGCGAAGGCCCGGCACATCCACAGGCAGTTCCTCCTGGAGTCGGCGGGGGTCACCTTCCTGGGAGGGATCGGGGGGATCCTCCTGGGGTTCGCGGGGAACCTCATCCTGGAGCGATTCACCGGCACCCCGGCCCTCCTCACCTGGCACGTCCCGGCGGCGGGGATCCTCTTCTCCACTCTGGTGGGGGTGTTGGCAGGGCTCCACCCCGCCCGGAAGGCCGCGGCCATGACGCCGGTGGACGCCCTGCGGTCGTGAAGGTCGTCCGGAGCCTTCGCATCTCGGCCCGGCAGCTGGGGGCCCACCGGACCCGGACGGGGCTGGCCCTCCTGGGGATCGTCATCGGCGTCTCCTCGGTGATCGCGATGGTGGCGGTGGGGCACGGGGCGCGCCAGGACGTCATGGCCCGGGTCCAGGCCATGGGGACCGACCTCATCATGGTCACCCCCGCCCAGATCCGCCCCACCGGAGCCCGGACGCAGGTGCGGGGCACCGTCACCACCCTCGCGCCCTCCGACGCCTCGGCCCTCCGGGACGAGATTCCCCAGGTGGCGGCGGCGGCGCCATGGGCATCCCGCCGCATCGCCGTCAAGTACGAGGGGCGCTCCTCCACCACCAACGTCCTGGGCGTCACCCCGGAGGTCCTGGAGATCCTGAGCCTGGCCCCCGCCACCGGCACCTTCTACACGGAGCGGGAGGAGGTGACGGGAGGACGGGCGGCGGTGCTGGGGCCGGCGGTGGCCCGGGCCCTCTTCGGGGAGGAGCCTCCCGTTGGGCGCCGGATCCTCATCGGCCAGGTCCCCTTCGAGGTCATGGGCGTCCTTCGCCCCCGGGGGGCGGACCTTTCGGGGGCCGACCAGGACGACGTGGTCATGATCCCCCTCCGCACCGCGCTGCGGCGGGTGCTCAACCAGGAATGGCTGGGAGGGATCTACCTGCGGGCCCGAAGCGAAGGGGAGATGGCGGAAGCGGCGGAGCAGATCCGCTGGCTCCTGAGGGAGCGGCACCGGCTGGACCGAAGGGAGGCCGACGACGACTTCGAGATCCAGACCCAGGCCGAGCTCATGGCGGCCCAGCGGGAGATCGGGGACACCTTCACGACGCTGGTGGGAGGCATCGCCGCCGTCTCCCTCCTGGTGGGGGGCGTGGGCATCCTGGCCATCATGCTCATCTCCGTCCGGGAGCGCACCCGGGAGATCGGGCTCCGCCTGGCGGTAGGGGCCAGGCGCCGGGACGTCCGCACCCAGTTCCTGGCGGAAGCCGTCATGCTGGGAACGGGGGGGGGAGCGGCGGGGATCGCCCTGGGGTTGGCGGCGGCCGCCGCCCTGGCGGCCGCCACCGATTGGGCCATCCGGGTGGAGCCCTATTCCGTCGTCCTCTCCTTCACGTTCTCCCTCCTGGTGGGAGTGTTCTTTGGCGTCTACCCCGCCCACCGGGCATCGCTACTGGACCCCGTGGAAGCGCTGCGGAGCGAGTAGGGGCCCTACCCCCCCCGCCCTCACCCCAGGAACTCCACCACGTACTTTCCGGCGGTGAAGGCGAGGATCCCCGCCAGCATCCACTTGATGCTCCGGGCGGGGACGTGTTTCTGGACCCTCGCCCCCAGGTACATCCCCACCATCCCCCCCACCCCGAAGAGGAACCCCAGGAGCCAGTCGGGGGCTACCGACATCCCCGGGTGGAAGGGGGCCAGAGCCTGGTAGAACCCCACTCCCGCCACCGAAGTGACGAAGGTGCCCATGAGGGCCGGCCCCGCCACCGTGTAGACCGGCAGCCCATAGACGGACACGAAGAAGGGCGCGATGATGGACCCGCCCCCGATCCCGTAGATCCCGCCCACCAGGCCCACGGCGAGGCTGAGAAGGAAGATCCCGGCCAGGGGGACTTCGTAGCTCTCCCCGTTGAAGGAGTAGCCGAGGCGCCGCCAACCCAGGTGGGTGGTCCGCACCGCGGGGAGCGACCCGGGGTGCTCCCGCGCCCTGCGCTGGAACCGCTCCTCCGCTCCAGCGGTGGCCGGGGCGCGCCCTGTCATCAGGTCCCGCGCCATCCGCACCCCGATGTAGCCCAGGACCGCCGCGGCGAAGAGCTTGAAGTTTTTGGGGTCGGGCAGCCAGGTCACCCGCACCACGGCCCCGGCGAAGACCCCCGGGAGGGTTCCCAGAACCACCACCCAGGTCAGGGGCCACACCATCCGCCCCTCCCTCCAGTATCGGTACACGCCGCTGGGGATGGCCACCACGTTGAAGAGCTGGTTGGTCGCGCTCACGGACGGTGCGGTGTACCCCAGCACCGACATCTGGAAGGGAAGGAGGAGGAAGGCCCCCGAGACCCCGCCCATGGAGGTGAAGAACGAGATGACGAAGGCCACCAGCGGGGGAATCCAGAGCGCGACCTCGATCCCGGCGGCCTGGAAGACCATGCGCGCCCCTTCCCTCCTCTCCTACTTCGCGCCCCGCTCCAGGAGGTACTCCGCCACGTTGTCGAAGACGTCGGTCATCATGATCACCCCCACCGTCCGGGCCCCCTCCGTCACCGGGATCAGGTCCACGTCGTGCTCCAGCATGGCGGCAACCACCCGGTCCACGGACTCATCGTGGGAGACGGTGGCGCGGATGGGAAGCATGACCCCTTCCACGGGCTTCAGGGAGGCGGCCATGGCGGCGGGGCTGAAGAGGCTGCTCCACAGCAGGCTGGAGGTGGAGAGGGACTCGGCGTAAGGGAGGGCCGCGGTCACCCCCAGAGCCCTCTTCAGCGAGGCATACTGGGGAATCAGCCCCCGCAGGAGGGCCCGGCGATTGATGATTCCCACCAGGCGGTCCGCTTCGTCCAGCACCAGGAGGTAGCGGGGACAGACCAGGTGCCCGTGGGAGGAGACCACCGAGGAGGCCCCCAGGGCCAGCAGGGCATCCCGGATGGGGAGGGACTCCTGCACGTGGGGATACCCGGCGAGGGGGACCATGAGCTCGTGCGCGGTCTTCCACGTGGGAGGAGTGCCCGGTTCGTCCCGGGCGGTATCCCCGGCGCTCTTCGCCACCGCCTCCACGCCCGGAATGCGGGTGACGAGCTGGACGATGCCATTCCGCCGCCCCGAGAGGGAGGCCGGGAGGTCGAGGCTCACCACTCCCTCGTCGACGCTCACGTGGGCGGCGGCCTCGGGGAAGTCCGACTTGAGGGAAAGCTCGGCCCGCACCCGGGTGGCCAGGGCGAAGTCCCTGGCCCGGCGGTGGGTCCCGGGGGTGGAGCGGTACTCCTTCCGTCCCAGGAGGTCCACCACCATCTCGGTGGCGGTCTCCATGCTGATGGGGCCCAGGTTCACCACCAGATCGTACAGCGCCGGGTCGGCGACGTCGGCGTCGTAGACCTTCCGCACCCAGGTGGCCCGTTCCTCGTCCGCCTTCTGGATGTGTTTGAGGGCCTCCTCCCGCGAGAGGTCGTTCTGGACCATGGCCGTGCGGAGGCGCTGCTCCAGGGGCGCGATGAGGCGCACCTTGAGCACGCTGGGAAGGTCCCTCAGGAGGAGCTGGCCGGCCACCCCGTGGTAGACGACGTCGTCTCCTTCCACCATCCGGGCCAGGGTGGCTTGGACGGCCAGGATGTACTGCTGCCGCTTCCGGGCCTGGGTGTCCCAGAATCCCGGCGGGCTCTGGAGGCTCTTCTGGATCTCCTCCTCCGAGACGCCGTAGGTCCGGGCGGCCTCCACAACCACTTCCCTGCTGACGACTCGCAGGCCCAGGCGGGCTCCGAGGCTCTCGGCGAGGAGGGCGCCCCCGCTCAGGGTACCCCGGGAGATGGTGACGATGGGCATGGCTGGCTCTCCACTCGGCTGCGGGAGGGATCGACCCTCTCAGCAGGATAGGGAACCGGCGCCCGTCCTCACAAGGGAGGGGGAAGACGCCCTACCGGTCGAATTTCCAGTTCACGATCGGAAGGACCGGGAAGCTCTCCTTGGAGCGAATGATGTTGATGAGGCCGAGCTGAACGCCGTTCAGATCGTCGGCCACGTTCACCAGGGCCAACTGGAAGCCGCTCAGCCGTTCGGCCTGGTTGAACGCCCAGGCCACCTGCGCCCCCTCACCCCGGCCGGCGATGTTCACCAGCGACCCCACCGAGAGGGCGGACCACTGGAGGCCGGAGAAGCTCTCCTCCGCCACGTTGACGATCCCAGCCTGCCACCCCACGAACGGTCCGCGGGTGAGGTTCGCCACCCCGAAGCCCACGCCCGACATCCCCCCCGTGGTGCGGTTGATGAGGCCGAGGTCCAGCCCCGACATGTTCCTGTTCACTCCGTAGATGATGTTGAGCCTCAGCCCGCGCACGTCGTCGTCGTCGTCCACCATCTGCATGGTGGGCCCGACGAGAGCGATCTGGATCGGATGGTCCTGGGCCCGGGATGGCGTGGGCAGAAGGGACAGGGTCAGGAGGGCCGCTCCTCCCAGGGTGGCTGCTTTGCGGAACATGGCTGTCTCCGGTCAGATTCCAGGAACCGGCGAAGTGGCCGGCGCACGGTCCCTTATACGGACCGGAGTCCCCGGAAGGTTCCGAAACCGGCCTCCGGAGCCCGCCGTAGGGATCGGAGGCAGGAAAGAAGCCCCGGCAAGGAGCGGTACCGCCATGTCTTCAAGATCCAAGCGCAGGCTCCTCTTTCTCGGGGGGTTCCTTCTCTACTTCGGGCTCCTCTGGACCCTCTGGGACACGGCTCTCATCTACCCCCTCAAGGTCTTCGTGGTCTTTCTCCATGAGGTGAGCCACGGCCTGGCGGCGGTGCTCACGGGGGGAACGGTGGAGCGGATCGTCCTGGACCGCTTCCAGGGAGGAGCCGCCTACACCCGTGGTGGGAACGCCTTTCTGACCCTCTCCGCCGGGTACCTGGGGAGTCTCCTCTGGGGGGCGCTCTTCATCGTCCTGGCCTTCTCCCGCCGCCTCCGGCCCCGGTGGATCCTGGGAGCCGTCGGGGGGGGGATGCTCCTTCTCACCTTCCTCCTCGTGCGCAGCTGGTTCGGGTTCGCTTTCGGGCTGGCGTTCGGGGCGGGGCTCCTGGCCGTGGCCCGCTACCTCGGCCCTGGATGGAACCGGGCCCTGCTCATTGGTCTGGGGCTGACCTCCACCCTCTACGCCATCCTGGACATCAAGAGCGACATCCTGGACCGGCCCCACCTGCGATCCGACGCTGCCATGTTGGCGGAGATGACCGGGATCCCCACGGCGGTCTGGGGCTTCCTGTGGATCGGGATCGCCCTTCTGGTGAGCGCCTGGCTCCTTCGGTGGGTGGCCCGGAGGATGGAAGAGGGAGAGACCCGGCCCGCCACCGCCTGAGGAACCGAACCCCACCCCTGGGTGCCCCTGGAGGCGCGGGCCCCGTATCTGGTAGGGTGGAGACCTGTTACGAAAATATTCCTTGCAGCGCCGGGGATGGCTGTTTAGGTTGGGATCGGCCGAAGCGGTTTCGGCTTGGGCCGGGAAAGAGGGTCCAGAGAGGCTCCTTTCCTCGGACTGCGGGCCGGGAGAGCCCGCCGGTGCTCCGCCCGACGTTCCCTTACGCAAAGGAGGTGATCCTTGTCTATTCCGAGTATTCTGTGCAACCTGGCACGGGCAAGCGATCGCTGAGGACGGCCTCCAAGCCGAACGACTCGATCCTCTGTTCGCGCCGGCCGAGCGATCGCGCCAGGTTGCGGCAGAACCATAGAAAGCGCCACCGGAAGCCTGACCGGTGGCGCTTCCCTTTTTCGGTGCCTGCGGAGATCCCGGCCGCCTACCCGAATCCGAAGTAGTCCGGGGCGTTCCCGGGCTTCCACTTGATGTTGCAGCCGATGCTGGAGCGCTGCTCCTCCTCCACCGGGCGGCCTTCGAGGACCGCATCGGCGGCGGCCCGCAGGTCCTTTCCCGTGATCGGAACCCCGTTGCCCGGGCGGCTGTCGTCGAACTGCCCCCGGTAGACCAGCTTCCGGGAGGCATCGAAGAGGAAGAGATCGGGGGTGCAGGCGGCCCGGTAGGCCTTGGCCACCTCCTGGGTCTCGTCATAGAGATAGGGGAAGGTGTATCCCCCCTCCTGCACCTCCTGCGCCATCCCCTCGGGACCGTCCTGGGGATACTGGCCGACGTCGTTGGACGCGACGGCCACCACCGCCAGGCCCCTATCCTGGTACTCCCTGGCGAAGGATGCCAGCTCCTTGCGGATGTGGACCACGAAGGGGCAGTGGTAGCAGAGGAAGGCCACCAGGAGAGCCGGGGACCCGGCGAAGTCCTCCAGGGAGAAGAGCCTTCCCTGGAAATCGGGAAGGGAGAAGTCCGGGGCGTCCATGCCCAGGGGGGGCATGGTGGACGGGGTCGCTGCCATGGCCGGTCCTGCTCCAGGTCGGGGGAGGCGAACCCTTCGGTCCGCGGGAGATGGCCTCGCCCCGACAATAGGAAATCCCTCCGGGAAGGGGAAGGTGTCGAACGCTCTTCCTTTTCTTTAAGCTTGAATTATCTTTCCTCACCCAACGGAACCGAAACCGGAGAGGAAAGGGCATGACACCGAAGATCACCCGAGGGTTTCACCACATCACCATGGTCTCCACCGACGCGGCCCGCACCGTCGCGTTCTACCGCGGGGTCCTGGGGCTCCCCCTGGTCAAGCAGACGGTGGATTCCGACGACCCGGAAGCCTACCGCCTCCATTTCGGAGACGAGCGGGGGAGCCCCGGAACCCTCCTCACCTTCTTCGAGCGGCCCGGGAGCCGGCGGGGCGGGTGGGGCGTGGGGGGGATCCACCATCTGGCCCTGGGGGTGGAGAGCTCCGAGGCCCAGCTCAAGTGGAAGCGGCGCCTGCTGGAGCGGGGGGTGCCCGTTTCCGGCCCCTACGACCGGGGGTACTTCCGGAGCATCTACTTCCAGGACCCCGACGGCCAGGTGCTGGAGATCGCCACCCGTGGCCCGGGCTACGCCATCGACGAGCCCGCGGACGCCCTGGGGCGGATCCTGATCCAGCCGGACCCCTCCCGTCTTCCCGGGGGGAGGGACGAAGCGGCCATCCAGCGACTCATCCACCCGGAGGAGGTGGGGGTGGTCACTCCGGACATGAGGCTCCAGGGGATCCACCACATCACCGGCATCACCGCGGATCTGGAGGAGGCCGGAGCGTTCTACGAGGGAGCCCTGGGCCTACGGCTGGTGAAGAAGACGCTGAACCAGGACGACGCCTCCACCAGGCACTATTTCTGGGCCCATTACGACGGGCGGGAGGTGGGACCCCACAGCGCCCTGACCCTCTTCGGGTGGCCGGGCTCGGAGCATCGGGCCCGGCCCGGAGCGGGGCAGACCCATTCCATCGCCTTCCGGGCCGCGTCGGAGGAGGAGCAGATGGAATGGCGGGAGCATCTCCTGGGTATGGGCCTGCAGGTAAGCCCGGTGATGGACAGGAAGTACTTCCGGAGCCTCTCCTTCCAGGCCCCCGACGGGCTCACCGTGGAGATCGCCACGGACGGGCCGGGCTTCGGGCCGTAGGAGGCGGGGGTGGGCCCCTATCCGGCCAGAAGCCGCGTCACCACCTCCGAGAACTCCTGGACGGAGAAGGGCTTGGGTAGGGAGGCGTCGGCCCCCAGCGCCACGGCGTCCTGAAGCGGCCCCGAGCGATCGATGGAGAGCCCCCCCGAGACCACCAGGATCGGCACCGCCGGGGACGCCTCCCGGAGCTCCAGGATCGTCTCGATCCCCTCCTTCTCCGGCATGATGAGATCCGTCACCACCAGGTCGAAGCGGTCGGAGCGGAAGAGCGCCAGACCGGCTTCTCCCTCCGGCGCATCCACGACCTCGTGACCCATCCGGGCCAGGATCTTCCCCATGGTCTGCCGGAGGGCGTCGTCGTCGTCGATGACGAGGATCCTGGCCATCATCCGCCTCCGGTTCTGCTGATCCGCCGCCCGCTGGCGGGCGGGGCGCCGCTGTCGGCATAGCCCGTGAGCTCCACGTACCCCACCCCTTCCACCCCTTTCCCCCTGCGCGTCCCCGACACCCGCACCGCACCCTCCCAATACCGGAAGGTAAGGGGTAGCTCCTGATCGGGCACCAGGGGAACGATCTCCACCTCCATCCTCTCCCCCGGGACGGTGAGGCGCCAGCGGGCCGGGTAGGACGCTCCGTCCAGGGGGCTGCGCCACCGGCCCAGCACCTCGAGGCCGACCTCTTCCGCGGCCAGGGTCCGGCCTTCCCCCTCAGGGGTGACCCAACTCCCGCTGGAGAGGGGGTCCGGCGAGCCGTCCTCCCGCCGAAGCCGGTAGAACATGAGGTCGTAGCCATCCTCCAGCTGGAGGGCGAACCAGTCCCACCCCACCTGCCCGGGGGAAAGGGCGCTGGTGCTCCACTCCCGGTCCATCCACGCCGTCCCCGCCACCGGGAGGGGTACGCCTCCCACCCTCACCTCCCCCGACGCCGCCAGGCGGGTGAAGGAGTAATAGTAGGAGGCGTTGCCGGGCTCGGGGCCTTTCCGGCTCAGGCCCGCCTCCCCCTGGAGCACCATGGGCTTGGCGGGGCTCAGGGCGAGGGTGAGTTCCACCTCCCCCTCCCGGGCACGGAGGGTGAGGGGAAAGAGGGCCGAGTCGGGGGAGGCGGGCCCTTCCAGGCTCCAGTCCTCGACCCATACCCGGAAGGGCCGCGCCCGGGCGCCGGCCAGCCCCTGGGCCCCCCGCGCGAACCGCTCGAAAGCCCGCAGCTCTCCTCCTTCCCCGTCCGTCACGGCGAAGTGGCCCATGTAGACCTGGCGGGCGAACCAGGAGGAGGAAGCGCCGTCCTCCCTTCCCGGCGCCTCCGCCCCCGGGTTCAGGGCGCTCCGAAAGAGGGTGAGCTGGAATCCGAAGGGACGGCCGGCAGGGTCCAGGAGGTTGCCGGTAAGGTACCACCACTCGGTCCTGAAGTCCGGATGAGGCCCGTGGTCCTCGGGGAAGAGGAAGGGGCGGGGCTCCAGCGCCCGGGCGAACCCCTCCCCCATGTCGCCCCGCAGGAGGTCGACGACGCTCAGGGTGGCCCTGACCGAAGGGTCCTCCCCCGGCGTGGCGCTACGGAGGGCGACGTACCCGAGGGCCAGCGTACCCACGACCGCCAAGGCAAACACCGGGGCCCGCGCCGTCACGCCCCTATTCCTCCCGCAGGGCCAGGGCCGGGGAGGTCCGGGCCATGCGCCAGGCGGGAACGACCCCCGCCAACAGGGCCCCCACCAGGGCCAGGAGGACCGCCTGGATGAGGATTCCGGGCCCCACCTCCATCTGGAGGGTCCACCCGAAGGAGCGCTTGTTCACGACGAGGATCATCACCAGAGCCAGAACGAGCCCCGAAGGAACCGCCAGGAACCCCGCCACCATCCCCATGAGCCCCGTCTGGGCCGTTACCAGTTGCCAGACCTGCCCCGGCGTGAGGCCGTTGGCCCGGAGCACCCCCAACTCCCGCCCCCGCTCCAACTGGAGCGCCATGAGAGCGCTCAGGACGCCGATGAACGCCACCACGAAGGCCAGGAGGCGGAGCACGCCGGTGATCGCGAAGGTGCGGTCGAACACCTCCAGGGAAGCGGCCTTCAGCGCCTGGTTGGAGCGGATGAGCACGGCCTGCCCTTCTCCCACCCGCTCCTGGAGATCCGCCACCACCCCGTCCGCCCCCGCCCCTTCCGGGAGGAAGATCCCCAGGGAGGTCACCCCCCGGTCCCGCCAGTACCGCTCGTAGGTGGCCCGCGCCATCATCACCACTCCCTGGTCCGACCCGTAGTCGAAGAAGACCCCCGCCACCGGGAAGCTCCGGGCGCCCTGGTCCGAGGGGAGGGTGATGAGGTCCCCCACTCTCCACCCCCGGCGGTAGGCCAGGGGCTCGGAGAGGAAGACCCCCTCCTCCTCACGGAAGGCCCGGAACCCCCCTTCCCCTCCTCCCGACTGGAAGTCGAAGGCCCGCTCCCCCCGGGGGAAGAGGGAGAGGGCGATGAGGCGGAGGGGATGCTCCGCCCCCACCAGGGTGGCCTCCCGGTAGGTGCTGAAGCCCTCGACTCCGGGAGCCCCCGTCAGCCGCTCCACCAACCCGGGATCCAGCGTCCCCTGGGCCCGCGAGGATAGGAGGCCCGGGACCGACACGTAGACATCGGCCTGGAGGGTTCCCTCCAACCAGCGGGACACCGTTTGCCGGAAGCTGGCGATCATGATGCCGAGCCCCACCGTCACCGAAACCGCCACCACCAGAGCCGCCATGGCCGGGGCCGTCCGGCTCATGGCCGTCACCACCCCCCGGGCGGCCATCGCCCCCAGGATCCCCGCGCTCCGCCCCGCGGCCCGGGCGGCGAGGCCCATGAGGACCGCCGTGGCCAGAGGGGTGAGGAGGGCCAACCCCATGACCACACCGAAGAGCCCCCCGAAGCCCAGGGCAATGCTCCGGGAGGGGACCAGGAGGAGGAGCCCTCCCACCACCAGCGCCGACCCGCCCAGGAGGGCGGCCCGGGGCACGGCCCGCCGCGCCCTCTCCTCCAGGACGGAGCGGGTGAGGGTGGCCCGGGGCGGGGAGAGGCTGGCCTCCAGCGCCGGGGGAAGGGAGGCCAGCAAGGTGGCCCCCATCCCCAGGAGCCCGCCCTTCACCAGCGCCGCCACGGGGAGGGTGAGCCCCTGCACGGAGAGGACGAAGTAGAGGTCGTTGATGGTCCGGGTGATGAGGTGCACCATCCCCCGGCCCAGGACGATCCCCAGCACCAGGCCCAGCATCGTCCCGACCACCCCCAGGACCGCGGCCTCCCCCAGGACCAGCCCCAGGACCTCCCCGCGGGTCACCCCCAGCGCCCGCAGCGCTCCCAGGAGGGGACGCCGCTGCACCACCGAGAAGGTCATGGTGTTGTAGATGAGGAACATCCCGAAGATGAGCGCCAGGAGGCTCAGGGCCGTGAGGTTGAGGTCGAAGGCCCGGATCATCTGGGCCAGGCCGGCGGCGCTCCTCCCCACCTCCTGCACACGGGCTCCCGGCGGGAGGCCCCCCTCGAGCGACGCCAGGGTGGCCGTCCCCCCTTCCCCTGGAGGGAGGATCAGGTCGATGCGGGTCAGCCGCCCCGGCTGGCCCAGAAGCTCCTGGGCGCCGGCCACGTCCATGACCAGGAGGTCGTGCAGCGCCCTGCGGGAGAGTTCGTCCCGGGGCTCGAGGACACCCAGGACCACCGGGGGCCGGATCCGGCCGCCCACGAGCAGCGCAAGGGTGTCCCCCACGTCGACCCCGGCGGCCGCCGCCGTCTCGGCGCTTAGGAAGAGGCCGTGGGGCCGGGAGAGGAGGGCGGTGACGTCCAACCCGGTGCCGCCCCCCAGCAGGAAGGGGCGGAAGGGCCCTTCGGCAAAGGGGTCCACCCCCAGGACCCTCAGGGGACGTCCCGGAAGGAGGGGGGAGGAGACGAAACCCTCCACCACCGGGGCCGAGGGGCGGACCCCCATCCTCACCCGGAGACGGGTGTAGAGGGAATCGGGGAGGCCGCTCCCGCTCCCCTCGATCCGGTGGGTGGTGCGCCCCGCCACGGTCTCGGTGGAGATGCGGAAGGCCTCCCGTGAGCTCTGGATGGCCAGGTCGATGGAGACCACCACCCCCACCCCCAGTGCCACCCCCAGGACGCTGAGGAGGAGCTGCCAGGGGTGCCGGAGGAGGAACCGGAAGCTGGCCAGAGGAAGGAGGGGAACCTCCCCGTAGCGCCTCACCCTCACGGGGTCCCTTCCACCAGGCGCCCCTCCTGGATGCGCAGGACCCGGTGGGCGCGCCGGGCCACCTCCCGGCTGTGGGTCACCACCAGGAGGGTTTTCGCCGTCCGGGAGGCCATCCCCACCAGGAGGTCCAGGACCTTCTCTCCGGACTCGGCGTCCAGGTTTCCCGTGGGCTCGTCGGCCAGGAGGAGGAGGGGATCGTGGATCAGGGCGCGGGCCACCGCCACCCGCTGTTGCTCCCCCCCCGAGAGGCGGTCGGGAAAGCTCCCCTCCCGCCCCGCCAGCCCCACGGCCGCCAGGAGCCCCCGGGCCCGCTCCACGTCGGAAGCCCCCAGGCGGCCCTTCAGCTCCAGGGGGAGGAGGAGGTTCTCCTCCACCGTGAGGGTGGGGATGAGGTTGAAGAACTGGAACACGAACCCGATGTGGTGGCGGCGGAAGAGGGTCCGCTCCCGTTCCGTGAGCCCCGTCAGGGAGGTGTCACCGATGACCACCTCCCCCTCGTCGGGGGTGTCGATCCCGCTCACCAGGTTCAGGAGGGTGGACTTCCCCGAACCGGAGGGGCCCAGGAGGGCCACCATCTCCCCGGCCGCCACCGTGGCCCGGGCCCCGGTCAGGATGGGGTGGAACCCTCCCCCTTCCCGGTAACCCTTGGAGAGGTTCCGAATCTGGAGGAGGGGAGGCGCCTGGGGCTCCTTCACCCACCTCCCCCGTCCATCCCGAGCTGCTGGGGCAGGGTCAGGAGCTCCAGGATCCGGTAGCGGCGCTCCCCCCTGGGAAGGGTGACCTTGACCTCCTCCCCCAGGCGGGCCCCTCTGAGGCCCACCCCGATAGGAGAGGCGAAGGAGATCTCCCCGGCTTCGAAGTCGGCGAAGTCCCCCGCCACGATGGTGAAGTCCAGGACCTCGTCCAGCTCCAGGTCCCGCACCTTCACCCTGGAGCCGAAGCCTACCCGGTCTTCCGGGAGGTTCTTCACGTCGATCCGGGAAAGCTCGGACTGCCGCTGGGCGAGATGACCCATGCGGGCCTGGACGAACTGCTGCCGCTCCAGCGCCGACTTGTGCTCGGAGTTCTCCCTCAGGTCGCCCAGCTCCAGGGCGAGCCGGATCCGTTCCGGGAGCTCCCGCTTGAGCTCCTGCTCCAGCCGCCCCATCTCTTCGTCGATCCGGTGACGGACCTTATCCAGCATCGTCATGGCCTGCGCCTCTCTCTAGGCGGTGGGGTCCATCCCGTCCAGGACCTCCTGCTTCCGGGCCTCCCGGTCCTTCCGGAATGCCTCCCGGATCCAGGGGTGCTTGGCCCCCAGGATCTGCGCAGCCAGGAGAGCCGCGTTCACCGCACCCGCCTTCCCGATGGCCAGCGTTCCCACGGGCACGCCCCGGGGCATCTGGACCATGGAAAGGAGGGAGTCCAACCCATCCAGGGACCAGGCCTTGATGGGCACCCCCAGCACCGGGAGGACGGTGTGGGCCGCCACCACCCCCGCAAGATGGGCGGCGCCTCCAGCGGCGGCGATGATGACCTCCATCCCCCGCCCTTCGGCGCCAGCCGCCCACTCGGCCACCTCGTGGGGGGTGCGGTGGGCCGAAAGGGCCCTGGACTCCGAGGGGATGCCCAGGGAGGTCAGGGTGTCCACGGCGTGCTTCATGGTTTCCCAGTCCGAGCGGGACCCCATGATGACGCCCACCAGGGGAGCCTGCATGCGTGTGGTCCTCCGTTCTTTCTAACCCAGCAGCTTAACCAGGTGGTAGCTCTTCTTTCCCTTTCTCAGGACCAGGAACCGGCCCTCCAGGGCCTGGCCCACCGCGACCCTCCCGTCGCCGTCCTCCACCCGGACGTTGTTCACATAGACGCCCCCTCCCTGGATCGAGCGCCGGGCGTCGCCCCGGGAAGAGGCCACCCCGGCTCCGGTCAGGATGTCCACGATGGAGGCTCCCTCCCCCTCCAGCGCCTGGCGGGGAAGCTCGCTGGAGGGAACGTCGGCGAAGATGTCGGCGATCTCGTCCCCTCCCAGCCCCTCCAGCGCTCCGCCGAAGAGGACCTGGGTGGCCTGCCGGGCCCGGGCCAGCCCCGTCTCCCCGTGGACCCGCCCGGTGACCTCCTCCGCCAGCGCCCGCTGGGCGCCCCGCTCGTGGGGGCGCTCGGCCATCTCCGCCTCCAGCTCCGCCACCCGGGCCCGGTCCAGGAGGGTGAAGTACCTCAGGAAGCGGCCCACGTCGGAGTCGTCGGTGTTCAGCCAGAACTGGTAGAAACGATAGGGGGAGGTCCGGGCGGGATCCAGCCAGATCGTGCCCGTTTCCGTCTTGCCGAACTTCACCCCGGTCTCGGAGGTCACCAGGGGAAAGACGACCCCGAACGCCCTCCCCCCCCGCATCCGGCGGATGAGGTCGATTCCGGCGGTGATGTTCCCCCACTGGTCGCTCCCCCCCATCTGGACCGTGCAGCGGTGCCGGTCGTAGAGGGTGAGGAAATCGAAGGCCTGCATCAGGACGTAGGTGAACTCGGTGTAGGAGAGCCCACCCTCCTCGTCCTCCAGGCGCCGGCGGATGCTCTCCTTCCTGAGGAGTGCGTTGACGCTGAAGTGCTTCCCCACATCCCGCAGGAAGTCCACCGTCCGTAGCTCCCCCAGCCAGTCCAGGTTGTTCACCATCCGGGCCGGGTTCGCCTCCACCCCGAAGTCCAGGAAGTGCTCCAGCTGGCCCCGGATTCCCTCCAGGTTCTCAGCCACCTGGTCTCTGGTGAGGAGCTGCCGCTCCTGGGCCTTCCCCGACGGGTCGCCGATCAGGCCCGTCCCCCCGCCCACCACGGCAATGGGGTGGTGCCCACTCCGCTGGAGGTGAACCAACCCCATGATGGGGAGCAAGGACCCGACGTGGAGGGAGGAGGCGGTGGGGTCGAAGCCGATGTAGGCCGTGAGGGGACCCCCGGCGAAGGCCTCGTTGGCCCCCTCCGTGAGATCCTGGATCATCCCCCGCCAGTGGTATTCGTCGAGTAGGTGGCTCATGGTCCGATAAGGTAGAACGAGAGGGCGGTCCGGGTCTACCGGAAGAGCGCCCGGAGGGACTCCCGGTCCACCTTCCCGTTGCGGTTCCGGGGAAGGACCAGGGCGACCCGATAGCTTCTGGGGCGCTTGGGGGAGGAGAGGGCGGAACGGACCAGGCGGTCCACCTCCTGTTCCAGGGAGGGGTCGTGGCGGCCGGCGACGAGGACGGCCACCACCCTCTCCCCCCACTCGGGGTCCGGAATCCCCACGACAGCCGCGTCCACCACCTCGGGGTGGGTCAGGAGGACGGATTCCACCTCCGCCGGGTCCACGTTCACCCCCCCGGTGATGATCCTGTCCGAGATCCGCCCGGTGATCCAGAGGTGCCCCTCCTCATCCAGTCGGCCCAGGTCCCGGGTCCGCAGCCAGCCGTCCTCTCCCGCCACCCCCCTGGCCACCGTGGGACCCCGGACCAGGACCTCCCCCGAATCGTCCACCCCTACCTCGACCCCTGGAAGGGGAGGGCCCACCGTCCCCGGCTTGCGCCGGGTCAGGGAGGGAGGGGCGGTGGCCACCTGGGAGGTGGCTTCGGTGAGGCCGTAGGTCAGGGCCAGGGGAAAGCCTCGCTCCAGAGCCCTCTCCAGGAGGGGCTCCGGGGCCCTGGCCCCTCCGATGAGGAGGCACTGGAGGGTCCCGGGAGCCGGCCGGCTTCCCCACTCCTCCAGGAGCTGATGGAGCATGGTGGGAACGAGGGATGCGTGGGTGATGGCCCCCGACGCCGCCAGATAGGCGAAGGTCTCCGGCCGGAAGCTCCCCCTGAGGACGAGCCCCGACCCCAGCAGGGACGCCCGGGTCACCAGGGCCAGCCCCCCCACATGGGCGAGGGAGAGGGAGCCCAGCCAGCGATCAGACGCCTTCAGGGAGAGGCGCTCCCTGGTCCCCCGGGCGTTGGCCAGGAGATTGCCGGTGGTGAGGTGGACCACCCGGGGGCGGCCCGTGGTGCCCGAAGTGAGAAGATGCGCCGCCACCGCCGACTCCTGAAGCCCCGGGAGGGGGTCGCCGGAGGGTGGGGTGCCGGCGAGGGTCTCCGGGCCGAGGAGCTCCAACCGGGGGCTCACCTCTTCCAGGGCCCGCTTGGTCTCCCCCTTGGTCCACCGGGGGTCCAGGGGGGCCACGGCGCCTCCCGCCATCCAGACCCCATGGAGCAGAGCGATCCCTTCCGGGTCGGGCTCCGCTCTGAGGGCCACGACATCCCCCCGGCCCACCTCCAGCGTCCGCAAGCGCCGGGCCGCGTCCTCCGCCTTCCGGGCGAGCTCCCAGTAGGACCACGCCCCGTCGCCGAAAAGGACCGCCGGGGCATCGGGCTCCTGGGCCAGGGCCGCACGAAGGAAGGGCATGGAGGGGTTTCCTTTCAGCCGAAGGCCAGCCCCAGTCCCAGGAGAAGGCCGTAGAGTCCGGCCGCCTGGGCGGTGCCGCCCAGGGACGGGATGAGGGTTCTGGCGTCGCCTCCAGGTTGGAAGGCTAAGACCTTCCCCATGGGGGAGGCCAGGGGGAGAGCCGATCCCAGCGCCAGCAGCGCCCAGGGCGGCCAACCCGCCGCACCCATCCCCACCCCCGGCACCCCGAGGGCCAGAAGGACCAGAAGGACGAACTCCACCTTGGTTCCCCCCACCCCGAGGCGAACCGCCAGCGTCCGTTTCCCGGCCCGGGCGTCGGTCTCCGCGTCCCGGAGGTTGTTCACCACCAGGATCGCCGTGCTCAGCGCCCCCATCCCGGCACCGGCCAGGAGCACGTCCCACCCAAAGTCCAGCGCCTGGACCCAGTAGCTCCCCCCCACCGCCACCAGCCCGAAGAACACGAACACGAATAGGTCCCCCAGGCCATGATAGGCCAGGGGATAGGGCCCGCCGGTATAGGCCAGGGCGCAGACCAGGGAGGCCAGGCCGATGATCACGATGGCCCCCCCCCCCCCCGGAACCACGTAGAACCCCAGTAGGAGAGCCGCCCCCAGGACGGCGAAGGCGCCGTTTCGTACCGTGGTGGGTGGGAGGAGGCCGGCCTGCGTCACCCGGAGCGGCCCCACCCGGTCGTGGGTGTCCCCACCCCGGAGGTGGTCGTAGTAGTCGTTGGCCAGGTTGGTCCCGATCTGGATGAGAAGGGCCCCCAGCAGGGCGGCCGCCGCGGGGAGGGGGGAGAAGGACCCCCGGCCCAAGGCCAGCCCGCTCCCCAGGAGCACGGGCGCCGCGGCGGCGGTGAGGGTCCGGGGGCGGGCGGCCAGGACCCAGGCACGGAGCCGGCCATCCCCCCCCGGGATCACCAGGGGAGCCAAGGATACTTCCGGAAGTCGGGGTTCCGCTTTTCCAGGTAGGCGTTCTTCGCCTCCTGGGCCTCCTCGGTCATGTAGAAGAGAAGGGTGGAGTTGCCCGCCAGCTCCTGGATCCCCGCCTGGCCGTCCACGGCGGCGTTGAAGGCCGACTTCAGGAGGCGGATGGCCAGGGGGCTCCTGTCCAGGATCTCCTGCGCCCATGCCCACCCCTCCCCCTCCAACTCCTCCAGGGGCACCACCTTGTTCACCAGCCCCATGTCCAGGGCCTCCCGGGCGCCGTACTGGCGGCAGAGGTACCAGATCTCCCGGGCCTTCTTCTGCCCCACGATGCTGGCCAGATAGGAGGCGCCGAAGCCTCCGTCGAAGCTGCCCACCCTGGGGCCGGTCTGGCCGAAGACGGCGTTGTCGGCGGCGATGGTGAGGTCGCAGATGACGTGGAGCACCTGCCCGCCCCCGATGGCGTACCCCGCCACCAGGGCGATGACGGGCTTGGGCATGCTCCGGATGTAGCGCTGCAGCTCCAGCACGTTCAGGCGGGGGATGCCTTCGCTCCCCACGTACCCCGCCTCCCCCCTCACCCGCTGGTCCCCGCCGGAGCAGAAAGCGTGCTTCCCGTCCCTGGCCGGCCCGTTCCCCGTGAAGAGGACCACCCCGATGCCCGTGTCCTCCCCGGCGTTCCGGAAGGCTTCCTGAAGCTCCAGGATGGTCTCCGGGCGGAAGGCGTTGCGCACCTCCGGGCGGTTGAAGGCGATGCGGGCCACGCCGTCGCACTTGTGGTAGGTGATGTCCTGGTACTCCTTCACCTGCTTCCAGTCGGGTCTGCTCATGGGTCCTGGTTCCTCACCTCGGGGGTATCGCGCCGGCACCGAGCTCCTTCATGGCCTCCACCACCGCCGCCACCACCTCCCGCCTCCGGGCGTGGGTCTCCTCCCGCCGGGTCCGGACCTCCACGACGGCCGGGCCCCCCCTGCTCAGGGCCCCCTCCAAGGCCCCCCGGAGCTCTACCAGGTCGGCGGCGGCGGCATAGGGAAGGCCGTAGAGCTCCGCCGCCTTCCGGAACCCCAGCCCGTGGGGGGTGGCGAAGAAACGAGTGAAGGCGGGCTCGTGCTCCCGCACCGGGAGGGTGTGGAAGATCCCTCCCCCATCGTTGTTGATCACCACGAAGACCACCCCGAGCCCGAGGGCCCCGAGGGCCAGGAGGCCGTTCATGTCGTGGAGGAAGGCCAGGTCCCCCAGGACGCCCACGGTGGGGGAGCCCGCCGCTCCGGAGACGCCGGAGGCCGCGGCGATCCCCAGGGTGGTGGAGACCAGCCCATCGATCCCGCTGGTGCCCCGGTTCGCGAAGACGCTCAGCCGCTTGTTGGAGGGAGAACAGAAGGCGTCCAGGTCGCGGATGGGCATGCTGGAGGCGGCCAGGAGGTTCGCCCCCTCGGGGAGGGCTTCCACGGTCGCGGCCAGGATCTCCCCTTCCAGGAGCTCCCCCGCCGGGAGGCGGTCCAACACCCCCCGGGTGAGGGCGGCGGCCCTCTGCCAGGCGGAGCGCCACGCCCCGTCCCCCAGCGGCCGGGCCTGGGCGGCCAGCCGGTACAGGAGCTCCGCCGGCGGAGCCTGGAGATAGTCCGAGGCCGCCGCCAGGTGGTCCTTCCAGCGGTGTCCGTCGTCCACCACCATCTGCGGGACGCCCCTGTGCTCCTCCAGGTACTCCAGGAGGGCGGCGGAGGTCGGCGACCCTCCCACCCGGAGGATCAGGTCGGGCTCCAGCGCCGCCCGAGCCCGGGGGGACCGGAGGAAGAGGTCGTATCCGTCCACCACGTCGGCGCCGTGGGAGGGGCCGAAACGGGCTCCGGAGAGGGGATCGGCCAGGACCGGGAAGGCGGTGGCGGCGCCCAGCGTGACCACGGCGGGACCCACCTCCCGGGAGATGGGCACCGGACCCGCCACGATGAGGCCCCGCCTGGCCCCCTCCAGCGCCTGGAGCCCCCGGGTGAGATCCTCCTCCGTCACCGCCGCCCGGCGCGGGCGCACGCGCACCGCGGGAGCCTCGCCTTTCGGGGCGACCTCCCGGGAGGGGCCGGGCTCCAACGGCTTTCTGAAGGGGAAGTTCAGGTGGACGGGGCCCATGGGGGTTCCCAGGGCCAGCGCCACGGCCCGGGCCGCCTGCCCCCGGAGGTGCCTCAAGGCCGGCTCGTCCACCGAGGCCGGCGCCACCTCGAAGAACCCCCTGGGGAAGGTCCCGAAGAGGCGGAGCTGATCCATGGCCTGGTTCCCGTCGGTGTCCCGGAGCCGGTGGGGCCGGTCGGCGGTGAGGACCAGGAGGGGTACCTCCCCCTGGGAGGCTTCGATCACGGCGGGGTAGAGGTTCGCCGCCGCCGTGCCGGAGGTGGTGACGACCGCCGCCGGGCGTCCCGAGGCCTTCCCCACCCCCAGGGCGAAGAAACCCGCCGACCGCTCGTCCAGGATGGGGAACATCCTGAAGCCCCCATGAGCGGCCGCCGCCAGCACCAGGGGGGTGGAGCGGGACCCCGGGGCGACGCAGATCTCCCGGACCCCGGCCCGGTACAGCTCGTCCAGGAAGGTCCCGGCCCAGAGGGCGTTGGGGCTGCCCCCGCTCATCCCTCCTCCCCGGCCAGGGCCTGGAGGATGGGCTGGAACTTGATGCGGGTCTCCTCCCATTCCTGCTCGGGGACCGAGCCGGCCACGATTCCGGCCCCGGCGAAGAGGCGCCAATCGCGCCCGCGGATCACCGCGGACCGGAGGGCCGGGGCGAAGACCCCATTTCCCTTTGTGTCGAACCAGCCGACGGGCCCCGCGTACCACCCCCGTTGGAAGGGCTCCTCCTCCCTCAGGAGGTCCAGGGCCCGGTCCCGGGGAAGGCCGCACACCGCCGGGGTGGGATGCAGCGCCTCCAGGACGGAAAGGATCGTCTCCCCGGGCTCCAGCTCCGCCTCGATGACGGTCTCCAGGTGCTGGATGGCCGGAAGGGAGAGCACCCGGGGCTCCCCCCGGGCCCGGACCTCCCGGGCCCGGGGGAGGAGACGCTCCACCATGTCCTGGACGCAGAGGCGGTGCTCCCGCCGGTCCTTCTCGCTCGCCAGCAAAGCGCCGGCCAGCGCCCGCCTCTCCTCCTCGCAGCGGCCAGGCCCCACGGACCCCGCCACCGCCGTCGCGCTGAAGCGCCCGTCCCGTACGGTGGCCACCGTCTCGGGCGCCGCCCCCACGAGCGCCTGGCCGGCCACGGGCTCGAAGTAGAAGACGTGGGCCCCGGGGTTCTGCCGCCAGAGCGTCAGGGCCACCTCCACCGGATCCACCCGGTCCTCCGCCTGGAGGGAAAGCGCCCGGGCCAGAACCACCTTCGAGACCCCTCCCTCCCCCAGCTCCCCCAGGATCCGCTCCACCGCCCTTCCCCAGGCGGCAGCGTCCGTCTCCTCGGATAGGGCCCCGGGACCCGGGCTCCGGGTCAGGGGTCGTCCGGTCCGGTTCCCCAGAGCCTCCCGGAGGAGGTCCAGCTCCTCGCCGAGCTCCGCCTCGTGCCGAGCCGGGTCGGCCCCCGGCGGCACGATGCGCCGGAGGGTCAGGAGCGTCCCTCTCTCCCCCTCTCCCTGGAGCTCGAGCTCCGGAAGGATGAACCGGGCGGGCGGAAAGGCCTCCCAGACCCCTTCCGCCTGGTGGTCCGCCAGGAAGGAGAACCCCCCGAAGAAGCGGGGGGGAGGAGGGGGTCGGCCCGGCCCACGCTCCCGGCCCGAGGGGACCCGGAGACCCCGGGCCTGAGCCCATGCCGTTCGGAAGCGATCCCCGGAGCCCGCGGCGGAGGGAGCCACCCTCACCTCCGCGGCGGCGCCGAGGTGGGCGAACCAGCGACCTTCCCTGGCCCAGAATCCTCGGGGCTCCCCCGGGCGAAAGCCCAGGAGGGCGCCGGGGGCGACCCCTTCCACCCCTGCTGCGGCGGACACCAGGCACCGCTCCACTCCGGCGGCCGCCGCGACCGCGGTTTCCCCGGACATCACCCCTTGGTGTCTCCAACCATGGACATGTTTCCCCTGACCGGAGGGAGAGAAGGGCCGACGCCACAACCCGACGCCCGGCAATATCGGAACGTGACCCCC
>JBFYZD010000172.1:0-7724 GCA_041309685.1 Gemmatimonadales bacterium
CGGCGGGAGGAGAACCCGCCGGGACTCGCGGTAGCGAGGACCGAATGCGGGGGCGGGGCGCAGCCCAACGACGCCGCGAAGCGGTGCCGGTACTCCCGCCGCCTCCATGGTGTGCAGACTACGAGACCGTTCCACCTCAATCGACGACGGAGATCGGTGAGAACCAAGACCGCCATCCTCGGGGCCGTTCTGCCCCTCGTCCTGATCCTGGACATCCTTACGAAGCGCTGGGCCATGAGAGTACTCCACGGAAACCCCATGGAGCTCCTGGGGGGGCTGATTCCCTTGAACCTGGCCTACAACAGGGGCGCCGCCTTCGGGCTCACCGTGGGACAGGATCCCCGCTGGTTCTTCATCCCGGTCACGATCCTGGCCCTCGCCCTCCTCGCCTACCTTCTGGTCAACACCGCTGCGAAGGACCGGTTTCGCCTCGTGGCCCTTTCCCTGGTCTTCACGGGAGCCCTCGGGAACCTCATCGATCGGGTTCGCTGGAACAGGGGGGTAGTGGACTTCATCGGCCCCATCGATCTGGGTTTCATGGACTGGCCCATCTTCAACGTTGCCGATATGGCCATCTCCTGTGGAGCGGTGGCGCTGGCGATCTCCTTCTGGACCGAGGACAGAGAGGTCTCCCGTCAGGCCGCAGACCTGATGGGAGAGAAGGGAACGGAAGCCGCCCGTTGAGCTTCCCGGTTCCGGTCGAGGCCACCCCTCCCAGGAGGGGGGGGCATGATCCCGGGAAGAGGGTTTGGCCGGGGCCCTGGAGCGCCCTGGTTCGCGTGATGGCCGCCGAACTCCGGTTTCGCTGAAGGAGCCCCGGGAATGGATCAGACTTCCCTCTTCCAGATGACCTTCCTGAACGACAGCCTCGGTCGGTGGGCTGCGGCCCTGGCTCTCGCCGCGGGGGCGGCACTGGGACTTCGCATCCTCTCTTCCATTCTTTTCCGCCGGCTGGAGCACCTGGCTCAGCGAACCGATACGGAGCTTGACGACCTGGTCATCGAGCTCCTGGGGAAGACCAAACCCCTTTTCGTGGCAGTGATGGCGATCTGGTGCGGGTCCCTCATCCTGACCCTGACGCCAACGGTCGACCGCTGGATCCACCTCATCCTGGTGGTGGGGCTCCTCCTCCAGGCGGCCTTCTGGACCTCCGGGGTGGTGAGTCACCTGTTCGGCCGGTATCGGAAACATCACGTGGAGGAGGACCCCGGGTTCGCCACGGCTCTGGGGGCCATGAGCATTCTGGCCCGGGTGATCGTCTGGGCGACCTTCGTGCTCCTGATCCTCCAGAACCTGGGCATCCAGATCACCGCCCTGGTCACCGGGTTGGGGATCGGGGGGATCGCGGTGGCCCTGGCGGTCCAGAACGTCCTGGGTGATCTCCTGGGATCTCTCTCCATCGTTCTGGACAAGCCCTTTGTCATCGGGGACTTCATCGAAGTGGGGGAGTTCTCCGGAAGCGTGGAGCACGTGGGGCTGAAGACCACCCGGATTCGATCGCTCTCGGGGGAGCAGCTCGTCTTCTCCAACTCCGATCTCCTGGGAAGCCGGATCCGGAACTTCAAGCGAATGAAGGAGCGTCGTGTTTCCTTCGCCCTGGGGGTGACCTACGACACGGGGCATGAGAAGCTGGCGCGGATTCCCGGGATCATCCGGGAGGTGGTGGAGAGCCGGGAGGTGGCACGCTTCGACCGCTGCCATTTCAAGAGCTACGGGGATTTCTCCCTCGACTTCGAGACCGTCTACTTCGTCCTGGTGCCGGAATACCACGCCTACATGGATCTGCAGCAGGCCATCAACCTGGAGATCTACCGGAGATTCGAGGAGGAGGGAATCCAGTTCGCGTTCCCGACCCGGACGATCCTGTTGGAGAGGCAGGGGTGAGGAGGAGAACCACCTGCCCAGGATGGGGCCTGTGGAGAGGAACGCCCGGAGCCGCTACTCTTCGACGGAAGGGGAGAAGAGGAGGAACTCGATCCGGCGCCCCCGCATGCGGAGGACCCGAAAGAGGCCGCCGTCGACTTCCACCCGATCGCCCACCCGGGGAATGCGGTTGAGGCGGCCGAACACGAAGCCGGCCACCGTGTCGTAGTCGTCTTCGGGGAGATCCAGCTCCAGGACCTCGCAGACTTCCCTCAGAGCCACCCCACCCCGGATGCGGGTGTCCCCCGAGTCGAGGAGCTGGAAGCCCTTCGGCTCGTCGGCCTCGTGCTCGTCCTGGATCTCTCCAACGATCTCCTCCAGGAGGTCTTCCAGCGTCACCAGCCCCGCCGTCCCGCCGAACTCGTCCACCACGATGGTCATCTTCACCCGCTCGGTCCGCATCTCGCTGATCAGATCGTCCACGGGCTTGGTGGCCGGGGCGAACTGGGGAGGACGCATGACCTGCGCGATGTCCGTCCAACCGTCCCGTTGGGCACGCCAGAGGTCTCGGGCCAGCAGGACCCCGACGATGCGGTCCAGGTTCTCCTCGTATACCGGAAGCCGGAGGTGGCCTTCCGCGAGCATGACCTCCACCGCCTCGCGAACCGTGGCGTGAGCGGGTACCGCCACCATGTCGGTCCGGGGGGTCATCACCTCCCCGACCGGAACCTGATCCAGGCTCATGACATTGCTCACCACCCGCCACTCGTCCTCGTCGATGGCGCCCTCCCGGTGGCCGATCCGGGCCAGGGCTTGAAGCTCCGTCCGGCTGATCCGCGAGGGACGGCTGCCCGCCGGAGTGACCAGGCGGGAGAACCACGACAACGGAACGATGACGGGCTTCATTCCGATGATGAGGCCCCTGAGCACCCAGGCCGTGGGAGGGGCGAGGGCAGGCCAGAGGGTGGCGCCCAGGGTCTTCGGGAGAATCTCGGTGAAGAGAAGGATGACCAGCGTCAAGCCGGCAGAGAAGGCCGCCATCCACGCCTCCCCGAACAGCTGAAGGGCAATTCCGCCCCCGAGAGCGGCCCCGAAGGTGTGGGCCATGGTGTTCAGGGTCAGAATGGCCGCGATCGGCTCGTCGATCCTGGCTTGCATCCGGGCGAGGTACTCGCCGGCCCGGGATCCCTTTTCCCGGAGCACGTGCACGTACCCCTGAGTAACGGAAAGGAGGACCGCTTCAAGGATCGAGCAGAGGAAGGAGACCGCCAGTGCGATCCCCACGATGGCGAGGAGCTTGACTACCATGCGGGATTATCGGCCCGGCTTCTTCCGGGGACAAGCCCGTGTGGCCGATCCCTGCCACCGGTGCCTCCCTCCGGGGGCAGGCGGAGGCCACGGCAAGAAGGGCCCGGAGGCAGAACCCTCCAGGGCCCTTCTCCCCACGCCGGCCCCCTGCTTCGGGGGCCATGCCGGTCACCCCTCCAGCAACGCCTTGAGCTGGATGGGCGTTGCCGAGAGGGCCCTCGAAACCGGACACCCTACCTTGGCAGCCTGGGCATGCTCCTGGAACAGTTCATCGGTCAGGCCCGGAACCCTGCCCACGCACTCCAGCTCGATCCGGGTGATCCCGAAGCCGGAGTCGCCCTTTTCCAGAAAGACCCTGGCCGTGGTCCGAATGCTCTCCGCCTCGTAACCGGCTTTCGCCAAGCCGTTGGCGAAGGCCATGGAGAAGCACCCGGCGTGGGCAGCCGCCACGAGCTCCTCCGGGTTCGTGCCTGCTCCCTCCTCGAACCGGGAGGCAAAGCTGTATTTTCCCTTGACGGAGCCCGTCTCGGTCTCCAGGGTCCCGCTACCTTTGGGGAGATTCCCCTTCCACTCGGCGTTGGCGATTCTCACGGCCATTACAGGTTCTCCTCTTGTCCATTTCGAATGTGCAGGGTCCGGCGGTGCCTAGGGGGCCTCATCCGACCGCGGTACCCGCCGGGGGCCGGAAGATAGGGAGCGCCAGCCCCGGAAGCCAAGGGGCCATGACCCGTGGCTGAACTCCGGTTCCTCCCCTGGGACGAGCCCCTACTGCCTGCGGCTGCCGCCACCCTCGTCCGGGAATTCTCCCTGGATCAGGTCCTGGACCTTGGGGAAACCCTCCTGGTGCTTCCGGGTTCCCGGGCCGGACGCAGGCTCCTGGAGATCCTGGTGGACCAGGCCACTCAACGGGGGCTCCTCCTCGTCCCTCCCAGGAGGATGATCACCGTGGGCTCTCTGGCCGAAGAGCTCTATTTTCCCGCTCTGCCCCTGGCTTCCGGCGCCGAGGCCCGAAGGGCGTGGGCCCGGGCCCTGGAGAGGGTGCCCGCCACCCTGATCCAGTCGGTTTTCGGGGAAGGGGGAAACCAGGAAGACCAGGGAACGGTCCTTTCCCTCGCCCACCTCCTCCACTCCCTGAATCACGCGGTCGGGAGCGGGGGATGGACCTTTCAAGACGTCGCCCTGGAATGTGGCAAGGGTCTCCTCCATTCCGACGAGGAGCGGTGGGCCGCCCTGGCCCGGATCCAGAAAGAGGCCCTGGCGGCTCTCAGGGGTGCCGGGAGGTTGGACCGGGAGGAGGCCCGGAGGAAGGCCGCCCGGGATGGCCCGCCGGAATTCTCGGGGAGGGTGATCCTGGTGGGGGTGGTGGAGATGCCCACCGGGGTCAGGAAGATCGTCGAGAGGGCTTCGGAGCGGGTCCTCGCCCTGATCCACGCCCCGGAGGAGATGGCCGAGGGGTTCGATCCCCTGGGGACCCTGAGGAAGGAGTGGTGGCAGGATCGCGCGGTCCCCCTGGAGGACGCGCAACTGGCCGTGCGGGACCGGCCCGGGGATCAGGCGGAGGAAGTGGTCCGCTTCCTGGGCTTTCTGGGTGGAACCTACGGACCGGAGGAGATCACTCTGGGGGTTTCGGACCGTTCCCTGGTCCCCTACCTGACCCAGTCCCTGGACGCTCACGGCTTGCCCCATCGTTACGCCGAAGGCTCCCCTGTCGCCCACTCCCCTCCGGTGCAGCTGCTGAAGGCTGTGATGGCCTACCTGGAAAGTCCCCGCTTCGGGGCCTTCGCCAACCTCCTGCGGCACCCCGATCTTCCCTCCGCTCTGGACCCCGAGGGAGCCCCGGAGTTGGCCGACGCCTACTTCCGGGAGCACCTGCCGGCGAAGCTCCCCGACGGGCCTCTCCTCGAAGGTGGACCTCGAAGGGACCTCTCCGCCCTTCGGGCCACGCTCCACGGGCCGGGACTCCTGGGGGTTCTCCAGGGCCGGCGATCCCTCCGGGAGTGGGCCCCCAGGATCCTGGGATTCCTGGGGGAGATCTACGGGGCGCAAGCCATCCGTCGGGACCGCCCCCATGACCGCCTCGTGCTGGAAGGCTGTGTTCTTCTCCGGGATGCGGCCGAGAGCCTCCTCCGTCTGCCCCCTGCCCTGGACGGCACCTTCACGGCTTCCGAGGCGATCCGAATCCTCCTGGGGGAGATCCAGGAAGGCCGGATTCCCCCTCCGGGTGAGGAGGCGGCCCTGGAGCTGGTGGGGTGGCTGGAGCTTCACCTGGACGACGCCCCGGTCCTGGTTCTGGCCGGGGTGAACGACCCGTTTCTCCCCGAGGCCATCAACGCCGACCCCTTCCTCCCCAACGCCCTCAGGACGCGCCTGGGGTTGGAGGACAACCAGGCGCGCTTCGCCCGGGATTCGTACCGCCTGACGGCCATCCTCCATTCCCGGACGCACCTCCGCCTGATCGCCGGCCGGAGAAGCGGGGACGGAGATCCCCTTCGCCCCAGCCGTCTCCTCCTCACGGGCAAGGCCGACCAGGTCGCCCGACGGGTACTCCTGTTCACGGGGGGGGACGACTCCGGGCCGACCCCCCCCTTTCTCGCCCCCCAGGAGCTCGCGGCCGGCCGGGGGAGCGGGTTCCGCCTCCCGCTCCTGGAGAGGATACCCCTCCCCGAGCTTCCCCAGCCCTTCCCCGTAACCGCGTTTCGTTCCTTGTTGGAGGACCCGTTCGCGTGGGTCCTGGAGCAGGCGATCGGGCTGGAGGAGTGCCCCGACGACCTGCAGGAGATGGACCCCCTGGGTTTCGGGAGCCTCGCCCACGCCGTGTTGGAGGGGTGGGCCAGGAGTCCGGAAGCGGGGTCCAGTGACCCGCGGGAGATCCGGGAGCGGCTTTCCCGGACCCTGGATCTCCTGGCCAAGGAGAGGTTCGGATCCCACCCCCTTCCCACCGTCCCCATCCAGGTGGAGCAGCTCCGGGCTCGCCTGGGTGAGTTCGCCCAGTGGCAGGCGCAATGGGCTTCCGAGGGGTGGCGCATCTACGCGGCGGAGGCGAGGACGCCCGCCGGAGGTACCTCCTTCGATGTGGACGAAGTCCCGCTCCGCCTGTCGGGCCGGGTGGACAGGATCGACCGTAACGAGGTCACGGGGGGCTGGATGGTGTTGGATTACAAGACCGGCGAAGGAGGGGCCGATACCTCCGAATCCCGGACGCGGGATGGTCGCTGGAAGGACCTTCAGCTTCCCCTCTACCGCTACCTCCTGGGGGATCTACGCAAGGCCGACGGCACCTCCCTGGGCCTCCCCGGCAGGGAGATGCCCGCAGACGTCGGACTCGCCTACCTCCCCCTCTCCAAGAACACGGGACCCGTGGAGCCCTCGGTAGCGCCCTGGGCACAGGCAGAGATCGAGGAGGCGTGGGAGGCTGCCCGGGAGGTGATCCGAGTGCTGCGGACGGCCGGGGAGGTCGTCTTCGACCCACGCAGGACGGGGAGGCGGGCGCCAGGGCCTTTCGGCGCTCTGTTGGGCCAGGGCATCCTCCAGGACGAGGGAGGGGAGGCATGATCCTTCCCGGAGCTCCCGACGCCCCCCTCCACCTGCCCCGCGAGGTGGTCCTGGCGTCAGCCGGAACGGGGAAAACCTACACCCTTTCCAGCCGGATGATCGGGCTCCTGGCACTGGGGGCGCCGCCCGAGACCCTTCTGGCCACGACCTTCACCCGGAAGGCCGCCGGCGAGATTCTCAACCGCGTCCTTTCTCGTCTGGCGGAGGCCGTGCTGGACCCCGAAAGGGCGCGGGAGCTGGCAAACTCGGCCCTCCTGGGGGGCACTCCCGCCACCGCCTCGATGTCCCCACAGGCAGCGTTTTCCGGACTGCTCCTTGCCCTGACCCGAGACCTCCACCGGGTGAGTGTGGGCACCCTGGATTCCTTCTTCGTCGGGGTGGCTCGATGCTTCCCGGGTGAGCTGGGGATGCCCCCGGCCTGGACCATTTCCGACGCTCCGACGGTCCTGCGCCTTGAAGCCGAGGCCCTCCAGGAGGTGCTTTCCCGTGCCGGCCCCCGGGAGATGGTGGAACTGGTTCGCATGACCATGCGGGGGGAGCGGGTCCGGGGGGTACAGGGCCGGCTGCTGCGACAGCTCACGGAGATCAGGGATCTCCTCTATCAACGCGGGGTGGAGGACCCCGGAGGGGTTTGGATGCCTCCGGGCCATCCGCGTTCCCGAACCGGGGAGGGGGACGCACCCGTTTGGGAGGAGGTGCTTCCCCTCCTGGAATCCGCCCCTCTCCCTTTCACCTCCAGGGGGGAGCCCGATCGCCGGTTCCAGGACGCGGTGGACGCGGCCCTGGCGAGCCTCCGGCGGGAGGACTGGGCCGCGTTCTGCGGGAAGGCCCTGGTGCGGAATGTCCTGGAGGGGACCCCGACCTACTACCGGGCCTCCATTCCCGCCGGGCTGGTAACCGCCATCCAGAGAGCCCTGGCCGGAGTCAGGGGAGCCCTGATCGGTACCCTGAAACGCCAGGCCCAGGCCCTCCGCACTCTGGCCCTGGCCTATGACGGGGTC
>JBFYZD010000173.1:0-26680 GCA_041309685.1 Gemmatimonadales bacterium
TGTCCCGGGCCCCTCCCCGCTCCCCCCCCCCGAGCCCGCCCCGGCCCGGCGGGCAGGTCCCCTCCCGATCCAACCGCTTCACCCTTCGCCCGGCACCCACCCTTCCGGGAGCCCCAGCCAATCCATCACATCGGACGGACGGAAGAAGACGCGAACGGTCCGCTTCCCCCCTTTGCTCTCCCTTAGACTCTGGTACATGCGAGACAGCCCCATGCCCAGGGGCTCGGAAACCAGGAGGGCAATGCGGGGGGGGTGGCCTTCGGGATCGGTGGCGGCAGCCTCCTCGGCAACCCGGGATAGCCCCTTGTAGGTCAGGTCCAGAAGATCGGCGTTGCTGAGATCCAAGACCTCGTCGAAGCTCCCCAGATTGGCCGCCCCGAGGAACTCCTGGACGTACTCCACCAGATGCTGGTCCGTGACGGCACCGGTCCCCTCGGCCCAGATGAGCCTCAGGTTCGGGAAGATGCGAACGGAAAGCGGCACGGGCGCCCTTCCCCGCCCCTATCGGGCGAAATCCACGGCCCGCGTCTCCCGGATCACCACCACCTTGATCTGCCCGGGGTATTGGAGCTCACTCTCGATCCTCCTGGCCACGGCCTCGGAGAGCTGGGCCATCTCCTGGTCGGTCACCTTCTCCGGCTGAACCATGACCCGGAGCTCCCGTCCGGCCTGGATGGCGAAGCAGCGCTCCACGCCCGGGTGCTCTGTGGCGATCTCCTCGAGTTTCTCCAGCCGCTTGACGTATCCTTCGAACATCTCCCGCCGGGCACCCGGTCGCGAGCCGCTGATGGCGTCGGCCGCGGTGACCAGGAAGGACTCCGGGAAGAAGTGGGGCTCCTCGTCGTGGTGGGCCTTGATGGCGTTGAGCACGATCTCGGGCTCGTTGTGCTTCTTGCAGAGTCGCCATCCCAGTTCGACGTGGGTCCCCTCGTGCTCGTGGGTGAGCCCCTTTCCCACGTCGTGAAGCAGCCCCGCTCGCTTGGTCATCTGCACGTCCAGCCCCATCTCCGCGGCCATGTTCCCCGCCAGAAGGGCCACCTCGCGGGCGTGAGCCAACTGGTTCTGTCCGTAGGAGGTGCGGAACTTGAGATGCCCCAGGATTCTCACGATCTCGGCATGGACGTTGTGGATCCCCAGCTCATAGAGGACCTCTTCCGCGGCTTCCACCATCCCCTGCTCCACTTCCTTCTCGCTCTTTGCCACCACCTCCTCGATGCGGCCGGGGTGGATCCGCCCGTCGGCGATGAGCTTCTCCAGGGCGATGCGGGCCACCTCCCGGCGGACCGGATTGAATCCGGAGAGGACGACCGCCTCGGGGGTATCGTCGATGATCACGTCCACTCCGGTGGCCTGCTCGAACGCCCGGATGTTCCGTCCTTCCCTGCCGATGATTCTCCCCTTCATCTCGTCGGAGGGCAGTTGGACCACGGATACGGTGGTTTCCGCGGTCTGATCCGCCGCCATGCGCTGAATGGCCAGGGCGAGGATCTTCTTCCCCTCCCGGTCGGCGGTGCGCTGGGATTCCTCCTTGATGTTCCTCAGGTCGTTGGCCGCCTGCGCCCGGGCCTCGTCCAGCATGGCGTCCATGAGGGTCTTCCTGGCCTCCTGGGCGGTGAGCCCAGCCAGAGCCTCCAGCCTGCCCTCGGCCTCCCGTTCCAGCTCCTGGACGTTCCTGGTACGGTCCTTCAGGGACTGCTCCTGCCGGGACAGCTCCCGGCTCCGGTTCTCCTGCCCCGCCTCCCGCTCGCTCAGGGAGTCGAACTTCCGGTCCAGGAATTCCGACCGTTCGTCGAGCCGGCGCTCCAGCCGCCCGATCTCCTCCCTGCGCCGGGTCTCTTCCTTCTCCCATGCCTCCCGCAGCCGGAAGAGCTCCTCCTTTCCCTGGAGGAGTGCGGCCTCCCTGACGTTCTCCGCTTCCTCCCGCGACCGCTTTCGAAGCTGGGACGCCTCGTCCCGGGCGGCGTCCAGGTCACGCCGCTGACGGGCTCTCTCCCGGCCCCTTCCCAGGAGGAACCCGACCACGGCGAGGACCGCGGCGAGGGCCGCCAGCAGGCCTTCCAGGGGACTCATCTATGCACTCCGGAAATCGGACGCATCACTGTCCGAACGGTGGGCGATAAACACACCACTTTCCCGCAACTGACGTAACGGCTTCGAGAAAAGTGTCAAAGGTTACGCAAACAATAGGACCTTCCCGGCCAGAAACGCAAGAACGGGGCTCGGGAGGTCCCCTGGGGGGTCCCTCACGTCCCCTCCTGCCCATCAACCCCTCCCTCAGAGGAGGCTCTCCTGGTGGACGCCTCCCCCCTTCCCCTCCCCCCCCGCCGGAGCTTCCCGGCCCGGCTCCGCCGCCAGCGCTTTCTCGAGGCGAAGGGCCAGGCGTTGGGCCGTCCGGACCGCGGCCGCATCCTGGGCGTCCTTCTGGGCCTGGAGCTGGAAGAGCTCGTCGGTGATGGAAAGGGCGGCGAGAATCGCCGCCTTGTGGCTTTCGATGAGCCCGAGCTGGCGCCGGATCTCGGTGATCCGGTCGTCCACCCACCTGGCGCATCGGACGGTGTACTCGGGCTCCACATTGGCCCGGATGACGTGATCCTCTCCTCCGATTCGCACCGTGACGGCGCTCTTCCCCTTGGACTCGGGCATCATCCCTGCTCCTCCAGGAACCGGATCCGGGCCAGCAGCTTCTCCACTCCCTCCCGCCCTCTCTTGAGACGGTCAAGGAGGACCCGGTTCTCATCCTGCAGATGTTGAAGCCGCGACAGAAGGTCGGAGGGATTCTCCTCCCCGCTGGTGAAGCGCTGGAGATGCTCTTCCAGCCGGCGCCTCTCGGCCCGGGCAACCGCAACCTCCCGGCCGAGTTCCTGCACCCTGGCCACGGAAGCCTCCACGGCCTTCTCCAGCCGTTCGAACCCTCCCTGGGGCGTACCGCCCGGAAGGGGCTCACGCTCTTGGTTCGACACCCAACTCCTCCCGGAGGCGCTTCGTAACCTCCCCCAAGGCCCGTTCCACGTCCCGGTCCGTCAAGGTTCTTTCCTCGGATTGGAACCGGAGGCGGAAGGCCACCGATCGGTGACCCGGAGGGACTCCCGCTCCCTGGTAGAGGTCGAAGACCTTCAGGTCCGCGAGAAAGGGTCCCGCCGCCGTCCGCACGGCCTCCCCAACCTGGCTTGCAGGAAGACCTTTGGGAAGGAGAAGAGCAAGATCCCGATCCACCCCCGGGAAGGCGGGAGGCGGCCGGTGCAGGGGCGTCGGACGGGGATCCGGCTCAGCCGGAAGGGCGATCTCCAGGGCCCAGACCGGCGCCGCCCACGCAGGGGCGTCCAGCATCCCCGACTCCACCCGGCCTCCGTACCCCAACAGGTCCCCCCCGGGGCCCAGAAGGGAGAATCCTCCCTCGGGGTCCACGCGCCTGCCCTGTGGAACCCGTTCCTGAAGCCTCGCCCCCTCCAGGCAGGCCCCGGGGATCAAGCGGGCCAGAAGCCCTTTGAGATCCCAGAGGTCCAGCGGCGGGCTCTCCCCCTGCCAGTGCAGAGGTGCCCGGGCCCCCGTGAGGACCACCGCCAGGTGGGATTCTTCCCTGGGGGTCCCGTCCTCCCCGCCTGGGGCGAAGACCGTCCCCACCTCGAAGAGCCGGACGTCCCTCCCTCCCCGGGCGAAGTTGTGCTCCACCCGCCGGAAGAGCCCCGGAAGGAGGGACCTTCGGAGGAATGGCTCCTGGGCGGAGATGGGGTTGTTCAGCTCCACGGCCCCCTCCCCCTCCGGGGCGAAGGCCATGGTCTGGGCCTCCAGGATCCCCTCCCCCACCAGGAGGTCCCTGAGCTCGTCCTCCAGGCGGAACAGGGGATGGTCCGGCACCGTGCCGGGGCGGAAGGGTCCCAGTTCCTGGGGAAAACGGTCATACCCGTAGGCCCGGGCCACCTCCTCCAGGAGGTCCACCTCCCGGCGCACGTCATAGCTCCGAAAACCCGGAACCCTCACATCCAGGCGGTCCCGTCCGGCCTCTGCCACCTCGAATCCCAGGGGAGCCAGGAGCCCGGCGATCTCCCTGGCGGAAAGGGTGATCCCGAGGAGGGTCTTCACCCGGGAAGGGCGCAGCGGGACGACGAGGCCGGACCAGGGGCGGGGACACGCGTCCAGAATGTGAGGATCCGGGGTGCCCCCCCCGGTGGCCAGGACGAGCTCCACCGCCCGGGACACCGCCAGCGCCATCCCCTCGGGGTCCACCCCCCGCTCGAACCGGTAGCTGGCGTCCGTGGACATCTCCAGCGCCCGGCGGGTGGCTCGGATGGAGGAAGGATGGAAGAGGGCACACTCCAGGAGCAACTCCGTGGTGCACTCCGTCACCTCGGAATCCAACCCCCCCATGACCCCGGCGATGGCCACCGGGTCGAAGGCATCGCAGATGGCCAGCATCCCTTCCGTGAGGCGCCGGTCCTGCCCATCCAGGGTCCGGATCAACTCCCCATCCCTGGCGAGCCTCACCACGACGGTCCTCTCCTTCAGCTTCCCCAGATCGAAAGCATGCAGCGGCTGCCCCAACTCGAGAAGGACATAGTTGGTGGCGTCCACCACATTGTTGATGGGGCGTGAGCCGGCGGCCCGGATGCGGGCCGCCAGCCATGCCGGGGACGGTCCCACCTTCACCCCCCGGACCACCGCCCCCAGATAACGGAGGCAGAGGTCGGGGGCTTCGATGCGCACCGTGACCCCATGGGACGAGGCGGAGGCTTCGCCCGACTCCAGGTCGAGAGAGAGGGGTTGTCCTCCGGGAATGGGGGGAAGGGCGACCCCGGCGGTGCCCGCCGGAGCCAGCTCCCGGGCCAGGCCGGCATGGCAGAGGAGATCCCCCCGGTTGGCAGTGACCTCCACATCCAGCCGCCAGTCGTCCATCTCCAGCGCCCCGGCCAGCGGCTCCCCGGGCGTTCGACCCCCATCCAACTCCAGGATCCCGTCCGCGTCGGGGCCCAGGGAGAGCTCCGCTTCCGAGCAGAGCATCCCGTGGGATTCCACCCCCCGGATGGTGGCCCTCCCGATCTCCCTGCCGCCGGGGAGCCGGGCCCCAGGGGGCGCGAAGGGGTAGAAGCCGCCGGCCCTGACGTTGGGCGCCCCGCAGACCACCTGGAGCTCTTCACCCCCGGCCTCCACCCGGCAGACGGAGAGCCGTGCCGCATCGGGGTGGGGAAGGACTTCTAGCACCCGGGCCACCACCAACCCCTCCAGCCCCGGGGCCAGCGCCGTCAGCTCCTCCACGGGGGCCCCCCGGAGGGCCAGCATCTCCGCTACCTCCTGGGGGGATTGGGTCAGCTCGGGGCTGAGGGCCTTGAGCCACTGGTAGGACACGTTCATGGCTGGGCGAACTGGCTCAGGAACCGGATGTCGTTCTCGAAGAAGACCCGGATGTCCCGGATCCCGTATTTCAGCGCCGCGATCCGGGCCGGCCCCATCCCGAAGGCGAAACCGGTATAGCGCTCGGAGTCGTAGCCGACATTCTCCAGCACCGCCGGATCCACCATCCCCGCGCCCATGATCTCCATCCAGTCCGTCTCCTCGGCCGAACCGTCCGGGCGGGCGATGATCCGCTTGACGTCCACCTCGGCGCTGGGCTCCGTGAAGGGGAAGAAGGACGGCCGGAAGCGGACCTGGGTACCGGGCCCCCAGAAACGCCGCGCGAACTCCGCCAGGGTTGCCTTGAAATCCACGAAGCTCACCCCTTCGTCCACGACCAGTCCCTCCAGCTGAAGGAAGCCGGGGGTGTGGGTGGCGTCGGGGGTATCCCGCCGGAAGACCATCCCCGGCGCAATGATGCGGATGGGCGGCTCATGGCGCTCCATGGTCCGGATCTGCACCGGGGAGGTATGGGTCCGCAGGAGAAGGCCGTTCTTGAGGTACAGGGTGTCGGCCTCATCCACGACCGGGTGGTCGAGGGGTGTGTTGAGGGCCACGAAGTTGTACCAGTCGCTCTCCACTTCCGGCCCCCTGGCCCGGGTGAACCCGAGCCCCCTGAAGATCTCCCAGATCTCGTCGATGACCCGGGTGACGGGGTGCCGCCCCCCCCTCCAGGTCTCTCGCCCCGGAAGGGAGAGGTCCAGTTCTTCCCCAACCGCCCTGGCCCCCGCCTCCATCTCCCCCTTCCGGGCCTCCCATGCCTTCTCCACCCCATCCCGCACCCGGTTGGCCTCGGCTCCCACCTTGGGGCGCTCCTGGGGGGAGAGCGCTCCCAGCCCCCGGAGGATCCCTGAGATCCGCCCTTCCTTCCGGCCCAGATACCGGACCCGGAGCGCCTCGAGGGCGTCCGAATCCTCGGCCGAGCGGATGGCGTCCAGAGCCTCCCTTTCCAGGGCGCTCAGGGCGTCGATGAGTGATCCGTTCCCGGTCATGGTCCTTTGAGGTTGAGGGTGACCCGCTAACCTAAGGCAAAGGGCCCCACGACGAAATCGCCGTGAAGCCCTCTGCCGACCGCAGTCCTGGAGGAACGTCAGCTGGCTTTGACCAGCCCCTCCTTGGCCCGATCGGCCAGGGTGCCAAAGGCCTGGGGATCCCGCACCGCCAGGTCGGCCAGAGCTTTCCGGTCCAGCTCGATCCCGGACTCCTTCAGCCCGTTCATGAACCTGGAATAGGAGAGATCGTGCAGCCGGGCCGCGGCATTGATACGGGTGATCCAGAGGGCCCGGAAATTCCGCTTCTTCTTCTTCCGGTCCCGGTAGGCATGCTCCCACCCCTTCTCCACCGCATCCGAGGCGGTCCGGAAGAGGTTCTTGCGGCCGCCGAAGTAGCCCTTGGCCGCCTTGAAGATCTTCTTCTTGCGCTTGTTGCGCGCTGGCGCATGCGTCGAACGAGGCATGGCTCTCCTCCTTATCCCTTAGTTGACAAGCAGGCGCTTGACCCGCTTCTCATCGGCCTTTGATACCAGGGTCCCGGTGCGCAGGCGCCGCTTCCGCTTCCGGTCCTTCTTGGTGAGGATGTGGCTCTTGTTCGCCCGCATGCGCGTGATCTTCCCGGTCCCGGTCTTCCGCATACGTTTTGCCGCAGCGCGGTTGGTCTTCATCTTGGGCATCTCAGACTCCTTTCGGGGCAACCCCGACTCTCGGGGACGGGCCCGCCGGGCTCACCCCGCTGGGTCCCCGCAGGGACATCGTTCTCTTCCTATTTCGCCTTCAGGGGGGCCATGACCATGAACATCACCCTCCCCTCGAACGAGGGCTCCGATTCCACTTTCCCGATGTCGGCCAGGTCCACCTTCACCCGCTCGAGGACCTCCAACCCAAGTTCCGAGTGGGTGATCTGGCGACCGCGGAACATCATCGTGAGGCGCACCTTGTTCCCTTCCTCGAGGAACCGCCGGGCGTGGCGGGTCTTGAACTCGTAATCGTGCTCCTCGATCCCGGGACGGAACTTGACCTCTTTGACCTGGATGTGGTGCTGCTTCTTCTTCGCTTCCCTCGTCGCCCTCGCCTGCTCGTACTTGAACTTCCCGTAGTCCATCATCTTGACCACGGGGGGGCGGGCATCGGGAGCCACCTCCACCAGGTCCAACCCCTTCGCCTCGGCGCGTTCCTTCGCATCGTCGATGGATACGATGCCGATCTGCTCGCCTGCGTCGCCGATGAGGCGAATGGGGCTGATCCGGATCTGGTCGTTGACTCGGACCTTTTGCTCCTTTATGGTCGAACCCTCCTCGTCGGTCGTCCCTCGGTCCATCCTCCGGGCACACCGCCCAACAAAAAAAGGCCCGGAACTCTCCGGGCCAGCACGGACCTCGAGGAGCGACGGCCCCTCGATCCGTTTCTGAACCCGGCGGTGCCCTCGCGACTGCGGGGACCGAAAGGTGGGGGGAAGGCTTCCCCCGCTTCGAAATGCACCTTCAAAGATACCGGGAAGCCCCCGTGGGTCAAGTCATCCCGGACTTGAACCGTCTCCCGGGTCCAACTCCGGGGCACGAGGGAATCACCGGAGAGAGTAGCCTGGGCTCCCCCCCTGGGACCCTCCCCGAGCGTCACCCGAGAGACCGGGACCGGACCTCCTCGCCCAGCGCCTCCACCAAGGCCTCCCGGGGCATGATCTCCTGCTTCTTCCCGGTTCCCCGTTTTCGGACCGCCACCGTGCCTGCTTGCGCCTCCCTCTCTCCAATGACGGCCATATAGGGAACCTTGTGGAGTTCGGCGTCCCGGATCCGGTAGGAAAGCGTCTCCCGGTCGAAGAGCACCGCCCGGATCCCGGCCGCCTGGAGCTCCCGGACATACTCCCGGGCGCACTCCACCCAGGGCTCCGAGATGGGGAGAACCCTGACCTGCTCCGGGGCCAGCCAGAGGGGGAACTCCCCGGCGAAGTGCTCGATGAGCCCCCCCACGAAGCGTTCCATGGAGCCCACCAGGACCCTGTGGAGCATGACGGGACGGTGGGGCTCGTTGTCCTCCCCGACGTACTCCATGCCGAACCGGTCCGGGAGGTTGAAATCCAGCTGCACGGTGGGCCCCTGCCACTTCCGACCGATGGCGTCGATGAGCTTGAAGTCCAGCTTGGGCCCATAGAAGGCCCCTCCCCCCTCGTCCAGGTGGAACTCCTTCCCCCGCTCCTGGAGCACCCTGGCCAGGACGCCCTGGGCTTCCTCCCACTGCTCCGGGGAGCCCAGGGCCTTTTCGGGCCGCGTGGCCAGGTCGATGGTATAGGGATACCCGAAGGTCGTGAGCATTTCGTCCACCAGGTCCAGGAGGCGGCCGATTTCCTCGGGCACCTGGGCCGGGGTGCAGAACACGTGGGCGTCGTCCTGGGTGAAGCCCCGTACGCGCAGCATGCCGTGGAGCACGCCGCTCCGCTCGTAGCGGTAGACCGTCCCGAACTCCGCCATGCGGATGGGGAGGTCCCGGTACGACCGCTGCTGGGATTGGTAGATGGCGATGTGTCCGGGGCAGTTCATGGGCTTGGGCCGGTAGCGCGCCCCCTCCACCTCGATGGCCCCGAACATGTTCTCCTTGAAGTTCTCCAGGTGGCCGGAGATCTCGAAGAGCTTTTCGCTTGCGATGTGGGGAGTGTAGACCAGGACGTACCCGTGCTTCAGGATCAGCTCTTGCTCGTATTTCTCCACCTCATGGCGCAGGACGGCACCCTTGGGGTGCCAGAGGATGAGCCCCGGCCCCACCCGCTGGTCCACGCTGAACAGGTCGAGCTGACGGCCCAGGACCCGGTGGTCCCGCTTCTTCGCCTCCTCCAACCGCTGGAGGTGCTCCCCTAGCTCCTTCTCCCCGAAGAAGGCCGTGCCGTATATGCGTTGCAGCATCTGGCGCCGCTCGTCGCCCCGCCAGTACGCCCCGGCGGCGGAGAGGAGCTTGAAGTGCTTCAGACGTCCCGTGGAGGGGACGTGGGGCCCTCGGCAGAGGTCCAGGAAGGGCCCGTCCCGGTAGACCGTGATGACCTCGTCGTCGCCGAGCTCCTCCAGGCGCTCCAGCTTCAGGGGATCGTCGGCGAAGAGGCCGCGGGCCTCCTCCTTCGTCACCCGTCGCCGCTCGAAGGGGAGATCCGCCCCGATGACCTCCCCCATCTTCGCCTCGATGGCCTCCAGGTCTTCCGGAGTGAAGGGCCTGGGCACCTCGAAGTCGTAGTAGAACCCGTCCTCGATGGCCGGACCGAAGCCGATGCCGGCGCCGGGGTTCAGCTCCCGCACCGCGGTGGCCAGGACGTGGGCGGCCGAGTGGCGGAGGAGTCCGAGGGCCTCCGGGTCACGGGAGGTGAGGATGCGGAGGTGGACGTCGTGGTCCAGGGGCCGCATGAGGTCCACGATCTCGCCGTCCACCTCGGCTCCCAGGGCGGCCTTGGCCAGCCCGGGGCCGATCCTGGCCGCCACCTCTCCCGGCGTGGAGCCCTGCGGGAGGTCCAGGACCTTCCCGTCGGGAAGCGTCACCTTGATGTCGTTGAAGTCTGCCATGGCTCTTCGGTTCGGCTGGGGTTCACGAAGTCGGGCGGGTCACCGCCCTCCTCCGGGTCCGGAAATGAGAAACGCGGCCCCGGAGATGGGGGACCGCGCCGCTGCTGTTCTCAAGGATCGATCGAGGTCACACAGCCGGGCGAGCCCCCTCCCCGGTAGTCCGGGTGGTGGTCTCGGTGGTCGTGCCGTGGGCCAACTGCTTCATGCCGCGCTCTCCTCGTCCGTCCTTGGTTCTTCCGACACTAACCCGATGGGCGGAGAGGGTCAATGGGTTCGGGGAAGCGGAGGGGCGGAGTCCCAGAGGCCTACGGCCCCGGAACCCCGCCCCACGCGCTAACGAAACCGAGGTTCCGCTCTTGCGTTAGTACATCCCGCCCATTCCGCCGCCGGGCATGGGAGGCATCTTCTGCTCTTCCTTCTTCTCCACCACCACCGCCTCGGTGGTCAGGAGGAGCCCCGCGATGGAGGCGGCGTTCTGCAGAGCCGTCCGCACCACCTTGGTGGGATCGATGACCCCGGCCTCCACCAGGTCCTCGTAGACCTCGGTCTGGGCGTTGTAGCCGAAGTTCGGGTTCTTGCTCTCCCGGACCTTCTCCACCACGATGGAGCCCTCGGCGCCGGCGTTGATGGCGATCTGACGCAGGGGGTGCTCCAGGGCGCGGCGCAGGATCCCCACGCCGATCTGCTCGTCCTCGCGGTCGAGCTTCATCTTGTCCAGCGCCTTCTGGGCCCGGAGCAGCGCCACACCGCCACCGGGGACGATCCCCTCCTCCACGGCGGCACGGGTGGCGTGCAGGGCGTCCTCCACCAGGGCCTTCTTCTCCTTCATCTCGGTCTCGGTGGCTGCGCCCACGTTGATGACCGCCACGCCCCCGGCCAGCTTCGCCAGGCGCTCCTGGAGCTTCTCCCGGTCGTAGTCGGACGTGGTTTTGTCGATGGAGACTTTGATCTCCTCGATCCGGCCCTGGATCTTGTCCTCGTCGCCGGCGCCATCCACCAGGGTGGTGTTGTCCTTGTCGATGACGATGCGCTTGGCCTTGCCGAGGTCGCCGAGCACCGCGTTCTCCAGCTTGAAGCCCACCTCCTCCGAGATGACCTGGCCGCCGGTGAGGACGGCGACGTCCTGGAGCATGGCCTTGCGCCGATCCCCGAAGCCGGGCGCCTTCACGGCGCACACCTTCAAGGTGCCCCGAAGCTTGTTCACCACCAGGGTGGCCAGGGCCTCGCCCTCCACATCCTCGGCGATGATCAGGAGGGGCTTGCCCATCTGGGCCACCTTCTCCAGGACAGGGAGGAGGTCCTTCATGGAGGAGATCTTCTTGTCGTGGATCAGGATGAGGGCATCCTCGAGGATCGCCTCCATCCGCTCGGGATCCGTGACGAAGTAGGGGGAGAGGTAACCGCGGTCGAACTGCATCCCCTCCACGGTCTCCAGGGTGGTCTCCAGCCCTTTGGCCTCCTCCACCGTGATGACCCCGTCCTTCCCGACCTTCTCCATGGCATCGGCGATGAGATTGCCGATCTCATGGTCGCTGTTGGCGGAGATGGTCCCCACCTGCGCGATCTCCTTCTTCCCCTTGGTCTCCATGGAGAGCTTCTTCAGCTCCTCATTGACCACGGCCACGGCCTTGTCGATCCCCCGGCGGATCCCCATGGGGTTGGTGCCGGCGGTCACGTTCTTCAGCCCCTCGCCGAAGATGGCCTGGGCCAGCACGGTGGCGGTGGTGGTCCCGTCACCGGCCACATCGGAGGTCTTGGTGGCGACCTCCTTCACCATCTGGGCCCCCATGTTCTCGATGGGGTCCTCCAACTCGATCTCCTTGGCTACCGAAACGCCATCCTTGGTGACGGTCGGGGAGCCGAACTTCCGGTCCAGAACCACATTGCGGCCCTTGGGGCCGAGGGTCACCTTCACGGCCCTCGCCAGCTTGTCCACACCGGCCTTGAGCTGAGCACGGGCTTCCACGTCAAATCCGAGTACCTTCGCAGCCATCTGCCTCTCCTTCGAGTTCGTCTTCTTGGGTTGATCCAGGCTAGTTGATGACGGCCAGGATGTCGGACTCACGGAGGATGAGATACTCATCCCCGTCCACTCTGACCTCGGTCCCGCTGTACTTCCCGTAGAGTACCTTCTGGCCCGGCTTCACGTCCGGCACGATCCGGGCGCCCTCGTCGGAGAGCTTTCCGGGGCCCACGGCGACGATCTCGCCCTGCTGGGGCTTCTCCTTTGCCGTGTCGGGGATGTACAATCCGCCCCGCATCGTCTCGGTGTCCTCCAGGGGCTTCACCACCACCCGGTCTGCCAGAGGTTGGATCTTGTCCTTGGCATTCTTTGCCATGCCGACTCCTCCGCGCTTTGTAGTGCGTTGATCTGATGGACCATCCAGACTGCTAGCACTCATGCGTACCGAGTGCTAGCAGGAACAGAGGGAATATAGCTGGAGAGGAGGGGGTGTCAATGGGAAAAGAGGGGGCACAAGCCGTTCCCAGGGTGGCGAGCCCCCTCCTCCCCCGGGGGATCAGGGCAGCGGCAACTCACCCTGCGAAGCGAGGGCCTCCATGCGACCGACCCCCTCGAGCCCCACAATGGCATGGACCACCTCGGGAGCCAGCCGGGCAGGAAACCAGTAACCCAGCTCTTCCAGCCGCCGGAAGGACCCCTCCGCCTCCCGGTAGGCTTGATCCAGGACGGCTCGGGCCGAGGCCCGAAACAACCCCTCGACCATCCCGGTGGGCACCGGATCGCCCCGCCGGAGCTTCTCCAGAGCCTCCCGCTCCCCTTGGGCCCCGAAATGGTGGATCTGAGACACCAGCAGGTTGTGGCTCTTCCGGCCGACATCGAACTCGAAGTCCGTGAGGTCGTCCACGATCTGGAAGGCCGTGCCCAGGCGGGCGATGGCTGGCTCCGCCTTCCGAAAAGCCTCGCCGACGGGTCCTTCCTCGAGAAGGGACGGCGCCACGAAGGCCAGGGCGAAGAGGGCGCCACCCCTCACCCGGTGGACCCGGTCCACCATTGCGTCCGGGGTCGGGATCTCGTCCACCCCACCCTCCTCCGAGCCCTCCAGCTCCCCGATCTCCGCCATCCGGTTCAGAAGGCCCCGGAGGATCGCGTGGGTCTGATCGGTGGTGAGAACGCCCCCCATCACACCGCGGTCGCAGCTCCGCCGCAGGAGGCGTTCGAAGCTCATGAGCTGGAGAATGGAGAGGAACCGGCTCCCGGACGCCTCCACCAGGGGCAGAAGGCTCTTGCCCTGATCGTCGAAGATGTTGTCCGCCGCAGTGATGGTGCCCTTGATGCAGAAATTCAACTCGGTGTAGAGGGCGAGTCGCCTTGGGCTCACACCCAGGGACTCGAACAGGGACCGGAAGAGGATGAGGAAGAAGTACTCCTGAAGGAAGGAGAGCCCCTCGGGGGAATGCATCTCTCCAGCCTCCGGGACCCCCCGGCCCTCGGCCAGGAAGCGGGAATCCACCAGGTGATGGAGATCCTCATAGAGGGTTCTGACCGCGCCTGCCTGGGCCTCCATCGCCGGCGCCAGGCGTTCCCAGACTCCCTTCTCCTCCAGGAGGCGAACCGCCTCCGGGGACCGGAACACGGGGGAAAGGGTCATGGTCCTTGCTTCCTTCGTTTGGAATCCGGAAAGGAGGGGCGAATCTAGCCAGAACCGCCCTTACTTGGCCATATGCCGTCCCGCCAGAAAGAGCCCCTGCAGGGTCAGGAAGGGCTCCACCCGCTCCACGGTGCGGCAGTAGGGTGCCAGAACCGACGAATACCCACCCGTGGCCACCACCAGGGGGTCCGGCCTCCCCCATTCTTCCTTGATCCGCCGCACGATCCCGTCGACGGCCTCGACCGTGGAGAAGAACACCCCGCTCTCCATACAGACCTCCGTCCTGCGGCCGATCACCACCGGGGGGGGCCGAAACTGGACCTTGGGGAGCTTGGCCGCCCGGCGCCCCAGCCACTCCAGCCCCACCTGGACGCCCGGAGCGATGACTCCCCCCAGGAACACCCCGTCCGCGGTAATGCAGTCGAAGGTGGTGGCCGTCCCCAGGTCCACGGCGATGGTGTCCCTGTGGAAGAGCTCCTTCGCCGCCAGGGTGTTCACGATCCGGTCCGCCCCCACGGTCTGAGGCTCCTCCACATCAAGCCGGATGGGAAGATCCGCGTCTCCCTCGACGATGAACACCGGCCCGGCCACCAGGCTCCTCAAGGCGGTTCCGATCCTGTCCGTCACCGAGGGCACCACCGAAGCGATGACCCCCCGGGTCACGCTCCCCTCCTCCACCCCCTTCCGGGCGAGAAGGGCGTGGATGAGGTGCTCGAATTCATCGGCGGTCCGGGGGAGCCCGGTGCTGATGCGCCAATGAATCCTCACCTCCCCGGTCCCGGGGTCCAGCACCCCCAATACGGTCTCGGTATTCCCGATATCAGCTACCAGGTGCATTTTGTCAACCTATTGCAGAACTTAGGTTTGATATCGCCGATCTCAAGTTCTTTCAATCCCTTGCGGCCCGCCCCTCTCTCTCCGGGGCCCGGGGCGGCCCACCACCCGGAGGGTCAGGTCCGCCACCGGAGCCGAGTGCGTCAGGGCGCCCACGCTGATGAAATCCACCCCGGATTCCGCCACCGCCCGCACCCGTTCCAGCGACATGTTCCCGGAGGCCTCGACCAGGGGCCGCCGTTCCCCGAGGGAATGGACCCGCCTCACCGCCTCCGCAATCGTCCCGATTTCCATGTTGTCCAGAAGGACCCGATCCACCCCAAGGGGGAGGAGCTCCTCCAGCTCCTGCAGCGTCCCCACCTCCACCTCCACGGGCAACCCCGCGCGGTTCCCCTCCCGGATGCGCTTCACCGCTTCCGCCACTCCTCCCACCGCCGCCAGGTGGTTGTCCTTCACCAGGACCATGTCGAAGAGCCCCATGCGGTGGTTCGCTCCTCCCCCGGCCTTCACCGCCTCCTTCTCCAGAACCCTCCACCCCGGGGTGGTCTTTCGGGTGTCCAGGATGGCCACCCCGGTCCCTTCCACGGCGTCCACGAACCGGCGGGTGAGGGTGGCGATCCCGGACAGCCGCCCCAGGAAGTTCAGGGCGGTCCGTTCCCCCGTGAGAATCCCCCGGAGGGGCCCCTGGATTCGCAACACGCCTCCCCCTTCCCCCACCCGGGATCCATCGAAGGCCAGGACATCCAACTCCATCTCCGGAGACACCCTCCGAAAGACCCGGCAGGCCACGCCGGTTCCAGCCACCACGACCTCCCCCTTGGCGACCACCAGCGCCTCCCCCCACTCCATCGCCCGGACCGTCCATAGCGTGGTCCAGTCACCGGGCCCCACGTCCTCCTCCAGAGCAAGGCCGATCATCCGGTCCAGCACCTCTTCCCGGGGCATGGCCTCAACCCCTCAGCAACAGGAAGAGCAGGAAGAGGCCCCCGACCGCCCAGCAGTAGGGGCCGAATCGATAAAACGACCGGCGCTTCAGCATGGTGACGAAGGTCCGGATGGCCAGGACCCCCACCACCGCAGCCACCACGCTCCCCAGGAGGAGGGGTGCCCACCCCCCTCCTCCCGCCGCGTCCGTCAGCTCCGGGAGCTTCAGCACGGCGGCCCCGAGGATGGCCGGTACAGCCATGAGGAAGGAGAAGGCTGCCGCCTCCTCGGCCTCCACTCCGAGCCAGAGCCCCGCGACGACGGTGGTACCGGAGCGGGAGATCCCGGGGAGGAGGGCGAAAGCCTGGGCCATCCCGATGAGAAGGGCCTCCCGGGGGCCCGGCTTGCGGTCGGGGTTCCGGGCCAGGGCGCCCCGGGTCGTCCAGAGAAGGGTCCCGGTGACCAGGAGGGCGGCACCCGCCACTCCGGGGCGCTCGAAAAGGGCTTCCACGGCATCCCCCATGGAAAGCCCCACGACCGCCGCCGGAAGGGTCGCCAGGACCAGCAGCCCCAGGTAGCGCCACGCCTCCCTGTCCCCTTTCCAGGCGCCTGTCGCCAGCCTCCCGACCCGGTCCCGGAAGACCAGGAGGACCGAAAGGAGCGTGGCCACATGAAGGGCGATCTCGAACCCTACACCGGGCACCTGGATCCCCAGGAGCGCCTGGCCCAGAACCAGGTGCCCGGAGCTGGAGACAGGCAGGAATTCGGTGGCCCCCTGGAGCAGCCCCAGGATGAACGCTTCCAGGAGGGTCACGGCAGCCCTCCCCGCCGGATCGGCTCTTCCCCCGGCCCCACATGGATCCCGGCGGCGCTCCGCGCCTCGTACCGTGGCCTCATGCCCCGAACTCTCCGTTGATCACGTCCCGATAGAGCTCCTCGTATCTCGGAACCACCCGGTCACTCGAGAAGCGCTCCACCGCGTCCGCCCGGGCCGCTTGGGAAAAGCGGGCCCACAGGTCGAAGTCCTTGAGAAGGGCGGCCCCGGCATCCCCCATCTCCTCCACCGCTCCCAGGGGGAAGAGGAAGCCGGTCTCCCCGTGCCGCACCAACTCCGGGAGCCCTCCCGTGTCCGTGGCGATGACCGGTACCCCGCAGGCCAGGGCCTCCAGGGCGGCCAGCCCGAAGGATTCATTCCTGCTGGGAAGGAGGAAGAGATCGGCGCAGGCCAGCAGCTCGTCCACCGATGCGTGCTTGCCCAGGAAGAGGACCCGGTCGCTCACCCCCAGCTCCTCCGCCCGCTCCACCCCCCTGGGCCGGTCGGGGCCGTCCCCCACCATGACCAGGCGAGCCGGCACCTCCCGCTGGATGCGGGCGAAGACCTCCACCACGTCCGGGATCCGCTTCACGTTCCGGAAGTTGGAGATGTGCATCACGATGCGCTCCCCACCGGGCGCGAGGGTCGCCCGGTGGCAAGGCTGCTTCTCCCTTCGATAGACCCTGGGATCGATGAAGTTGGGGATGACCCGGATGGCCCTGGCCGGCACGTTGAAATCCTGCACGGTCCGGTCCTTGAGGAATTCCGAGACAGCGGTAAGACCGTGGGATCGCAGGATCGAGAACTGGGTGATGGCCTGGAAGGAGGGGTGGAGGCCCACCAGGGTGATGTCCGTCCCATGGAGGGTGGTGACGATCTTCAGCTCCCGCTCACCCCGAAGCATCTCCTCCGCGATCCAGGCCGAGGTGGCGTGGGGAATGGCGTAGTGCACGTGGATGAGGTCCAGCCCCTGGTTCCGGGCCGTGTCGTGGATCGCCACCGCCAGGGCGAGGGAATAGGGGGGATGCTCGAAGAGGGGGTATTGGTCCATCTCCACTTCGTGGAAGAAGATGCGCTCCCGGAAGTGATCCAGCCGGAAGGGCTGGGCATAGGAGATGAAGTGGACCTCGTGACCCCGGTCGGCCAGGTCCAAGCCCAACTCCGTGGCCACGGCCCCGGAGCCCCCGTAGGTGGGGTAACAGGTGATCCCGATCTTCATTTCCCGCTCGTCCCCTTCTCTTTCCACGCTTCGCAAACCGCCTCCACCTGCTCGGCCAGGGGCGCCGTCCCGTCCACCACGGCCGTGTCCGCCGGAAGCTGATGGCGGAACCAGGTGCCCTGCCTGCGGGCATACCGGCGGTGGGACCGGCGGATCCCATCGCAGGCCGCCGGGAGGGAGGTTCCGCCCTCCAGGAAGGCCACCACTTCTGGATAGCCCGCACCCGTCATCCCGGGGTCCCTGGAGGTATACCCCGCCGCCAGCAGGGTTTCCACCTCCGCCACCAACCCCTGATCCAGCATCCGCTCGACCCGGCCGTTGATCCGTGCGTACAGGGTATCCCGGGGGAGCTGCAGGAGGAACACCGCCCCCGAAACGGGCGGCTCCTCGGGCTCACCCGACTCGTGCCACCAGGTGAGGGGGCGGCCCGTGAGGAGGGCGATCTCCACCGTCCGGGTCATCCTCTGCCTCCCGCCCGCAAGAGCCAGCGCTTCCCTTTCGGGGTCCAGGACCGCAACGAAGCCCCGCAGACCCTCCACCGGAAGGCCGTTCAGGAACTTTCTCAGGGCGGCCTGGCGGATCGGGTCCAGGCCCGGCTCCGGGAACATGGGCTGGAGGAGGGCCCTGAGGAAGAAACCCGTGCCTCCAACGAGAAGGGGCACCCGTCCCCTCCCCCGGATGTCCCGAAGCCAGCCACGGGCGTCCCTGGCGAACTGACCGGCGGAATACCCTTCCTCCGGATCCCTGAGGTCCAGTCCGTGGTGGGGGAGGAGCGCCCGCTCCCTCAAGGTCACCTTCCCCGTGCCGATGTCCATCCCCCTGTAGACCTGACGGGAGTCCATGGAGACGACCTCCCCCCCCAGCACCCGGCCGACCTCAAGGGAGAGAGCGGTCTTCCCCGAGGCCGTGGGCCCCACGATCGCCAGGAAGCCGGGGGGCTCGCGGTCCACGGCGCCTCAATGCCGCCCGAACTTCCGCTCCAGCTCCGTCTTGCTCAGGCGGACGACGGTGGGGCGGCCGTGGACATCATGGAAGGGAAGCTCGGTGGCGAAAAGGGCGTCGAAGAGCTCCGACATCTCCTCAGGCTTCAGGCGCTGACCTGCTTTGACGGCCCCCTTGCAGGCAAAGGTCTTGGCGATCCGCTCATGCTGGTTCCTGGCGGAGCGTACCAGCTCGGAGCCCTGGGTGAGTTCGGCCACCATCTCCCGGAAGCACCGCTCCGCATCGAAGTAGGGGTGAGGGTTGGGAACCGCCTGAAGGAGGACCGTGTCCCCGCCGAATTCCTCCACCTCGAAGCCGGCCCGGGCCAGGATCCCCTTGAGCTCCACCACCACCCGGACCTCCGGAGGCGTCAGCCGGAGGGTGAGGGGGAAGAGGAGCCGCTGGCTCTCCTGCCCCTCCCCCTGGAAGGAATTCATCAAACGCTGGAAGAGGACCCGCTCGTGGGCGGAGTGCTGGTCGATGAGGAGGATTCCCTCCCTGGCCTCGGCCAGGATGTAGGTGTCATGGACCTGCCACAGGCGTGGGCGCCGGTTCTCTTCCGGAGCCAGGGGGGTCTCTTCCGGCCCTCCCTCCGTTGCCGGGTCCCCTCCACCCTCCGTCCCCCGGAAGAACAGAGCCGTCTGGGCCGGGAAGGGAATGGACGTCCGCTTCTTCTCCCGGGTCCCGGCCCGGCGCTCTCCCCCTCGTGGGGCCGGGGACTCCCGTACGGCCATTCGGGGCGGAAGGAGCTGGCCGTCCAGGGTTGCGGCGCTCCCCACCCCCCCCAGGGCACTCCGGACCGTCTCCTCCACCAGAGCCTCCACCAACGCCGCATCCCGGAACCGGACCTCGAGCTTGGCCGGGTGCACGTTCACGTCCACCCAACCCTCCTCCACCTGGAAGTAGAGAAAGAGCCAGGGGCGCTGGGTGAAGGCCACGGTGGTGCGGTACCCCCGGTCCGCCGCTTTCAGGAGGGAGAATGCGCGAAAGGGCCGTCCGTTCACGTAGAGGTGGGCCCTCCTGAAGCCCGGACGAGCGGCATCGGGGCGCTGGATCAGCCCTTTGAGGGTGAGGGGACCTGAAGATCCCCCCAGGGAAATGAGGGTGGCCGCCTCCTGGGGCCCCCAGAGATCCGCAACCCTGGTGGCGAGGTCCCGGACCGGAGGCAGGTGGAGCACCTCCCTCTGGCCGGAGGTCAGGGAGAACGCCACCGCCGGATTGGCCAGGGCCAGGGCGGTAAGGGCCTCCCCGGCGGCCCGGGCCTCCGCCGATACGGATTTGAGGAACTTGGCCCGGGGAGGGGCGTTGAAGAAGAGGCTCCGGACGTCCACCGTGGTCCCCGGGCGGCGGGCGACCTCCTCCAGGGAGAGGATCCTCCCGCCCTCCACCCGCAGGCACGTCCCGGCCTCTTCCCCGGCCTCCCTGGTCTCCAAGGTGAGGCGGGAGACCGCCGCGATGGAGGGGAGGGCCTCTCCCCGGAAGCCGAAGGTCGCCATCCGGGACAGATCCTCGGCCCGGGAGAGCTTGCTGGTGGCGTGCCGGTCCAGGGAAAGCAGGGCGTCCTCCCGGCCCATCCCCACCCCATCGTCCGACACCCGGGTCCTTTGCTTTCCACCGGCCTCCAGCAGGACCTGGATGGAAGTGGCGCCGGCGTCCAGGGCGTTTTCCAGCAGCTCCTTCACGACGGAGGCCGGGCGCTCCACCACCTCGCCGGCGGCGATCTGGTTCGCCACCGCATCGGGGAGGATATGAATGCGTCTGGGCATGGCTTTCCCTGGCCTCGGTCCAAGCTCCTTCCGGACTCCTGCCGCCGGAAGAGCCCGGGGGCGCCTCAGTCGTTCAAGCTGAAGAACCGGATGGCATTGTCCGTGGTGTACTCCTTCACCTCTTCCGACTCCTCCCCCCGGATCGCAGCCAACGCTTCCGCCACCCGCGTCACGAAGGCCGGCTCGTTTCGCCGCCCCCTGTGGGGAATGGGGGCAAGATAGGGGGCATCGGTTTCCACCATCAGGCGATCCTGGGGCACGGACCGAACCACCTCACCCCCATCGAAATTCTTGAAGGTGATGATCCCGGTGAAGGAGACCATCCAGCCCATGGCAAGAGCCACTCCCAGGAGCTCCTCCCCCCCCGTGAAACAGTGGAGCACCCCCTGGACCCGCCCCTCCCACTCCCGGAGGATCCGGATCAGCGCGGTGTCGGCGCTCCGGGAATGGACCACCACCGGAAGCCCGAGGCCGGCACCGACCTCCAGATGTTCCCTGAAGAGGGACTCCTGCGCCTCCCGCGGGGAGAGGTCGTAGTGGAAGTCCAGGCCGGTTTCCCCGACCGCAACCACGCGAGGGTGGGTCCTGGCCAGCTCCCCAAGGGCACTCAGATCCCCCTCACGGGCCTCCCGGGCCTCATGGGGGTGGATGCCCGCGGTGCCCCACACCCCCGGGGCCCCCGGGATCCCGGCAGCCTCCTCCAGCAGCGCCCGCCACCTCGGCTCATCGCCACGGTTGGAACAGACGGAAAGGACCTTCTCAACCCCCGCCTCCCGGGCCCGCAGGAGAACCTCCCGCCGGTCCTGGGAGAACTGGGGGTCGGTCAGGTGGCAATGGCTGTCGATGAGCATCGGCCTGGCAGGTGAAGCCCGGTCCCGGGCCGAGCCGGGCAGGGGAACCAGGGGGCCCACTCCGGACCCCCCGGGGCGGGCCGCAGGGTCTCACGCGGGAACGGAAGCGGCCCGGCGCTTTTTCCGTTCCTTGGCCTCGCCGGTCCCGAACCGCTTCTGGATCTCCAGGAGGGCCGGGGAAGCAACGAAGATCGAGGAATAGGTCCCGAACACGATCCCCAGGATCAGCACCAGGGTGAAGTCCCGGATCACGGGACCCCCCAGAAGAAGCAGGCTCACCAGCACGGCCAGGGTCGTCCCCGACGTGAGGATGGTCCGGGGGAGTGTCTCGTTGATGGAGCGGTTCAGGAGAGTCATGGGCTCCTCCTTTCGGCCACCCTTCTTCCCCAGGTTCTCCCGGATGCGGTCGAACACGATGATGGTGTCGTTCAGGGAATACCCCACGACCGTGAGGATGGCCGCCACCGAGGGCAGGGCGATCTCCATGCGGAGGAGGGCCATGAACCCCAGGGTGATGAGGATGTCGTGGGCCGTGGCGATGACCGCCGCCACCCCGAAGCGAAGCTCGAACCGGATCGCCAGATAGACCAGGGTAATCAGGAAGGAGAAGAGGATGGCGAAGCCCGCTTTCTGCTGGAGCTCACCCCCGATCTTCGGTCCCACCAGCTCCGTCCGCACCACGTCGACGTTCTCGGCCCCATAGGCGGCGTCCAGCCGGGCTTTGATCCCGTCGCTCACCGACCCCACGTTGGTGTCTCCGGAGAGGGGAGCCCGGATCACGAACTCGTTCTCCTCGCCGAAACGGGTGATCTCCAGGGGACCCGCCCCCGCCAGGGTGGAGCGGAGATCCCCGGCGGTCATGGGGATGTCGAAGCGTACCTGGATGAAGGAGCCCCCCTCGAAATCCACGCCGTAGTTCTGCCAGCTCCCCAGGGTGAGGGTGTTCACCACCATGCCCACCAGGCCGACGAGAATCAGGGCACCAGAGAAGAGATAGGCTCTTCTCCGGTTCTCGAGAAAGGAGTAGTGGGCTTCGCCGAAGATCCGCATAGGAGGCTCTTAGATGCTGATGGGGTCGGCGGTCTTCTTACCCGCCAGGTAGATGAAGAAGAGGGTCTTCGTCACGAAGACGGCCGAAAAGAAGGAGGCCACGATCCCGATGGAGAGGGTCACGGCGAATCCCCGGATGGGACCCGTGCCGAACTGGAAGAGGATCAGGGCCGTGAGCAGGGTGGTGATGTTGGAGTCCACGATGGCGGAGAGGGCGTTGGCAAAGCCCTCGTCCACCGCCGTGCGGGTGGCGCGCCCGGCGAGGAGCTCCTCCCGGATGCGCTCGAAGATCAGGACGTTGGCGTCCACCGCCATTCCGATGGACAGGATGAGCCCCGCGATTCCGGGCACGGTGAGGGTCGCTCCCAGCGCTGCCAGGCCCCCCAGGACCATGACCACGTAGATCACCAGGGCCCCGACCGCCAGCAGCCCGGCCATGCGGTAGTAGGCGATCATGATGGCAAGAACCAGCGCGACCCCGACGATCCCGGCCAGCTTCCCCCCGTCGATGGAATCCCTGCCCAGGGACGGACCCACCGTCCTCTCCTCCATGATCTTCAGGGGAGCCGTGAGGGCGCCGGCGCGCAGGACCAGGGCCAGATCACGGGCTTCCTCCATGGGGGAGTTCCCCAGCTCGATCTGCCCCGAGGCTCCGATCCGGTCCCGGATCACCGGGGCGCTCATGACCTCACCGTCCAGGACGATGGCGAGGAAATCGCCCACGTGCTGAGCGGTGAACTCGCCGAAGCGCCTGCCGCCCCGGCGGTCCAGCTCGAAGTTCACGATGGCCTGGTTGTACTGGGGATCCCGGTTGGCCACGGCGTTCTCCAGGCTCTCCCCGGTCAGGAACGCCTGTTCCTCCAGGACGTAGAGCCGCCGGTAGGTCCTGGCCCCGAATCCCACCGGTTCCGCCGCCCATTGGAGGGATACACTCCGGGGAATGGCCCTGCGCACCTCCGGAAGGGCCAGGAAGCTCCGGGCGGTTTCCACTTCCTCCTCGGCCACCAGGAAGATCCCCTCTCCATCGCCCTGGTTGAAGAGGCCGGTGAGCGGGCGAAGCTCCGTAGCCGGGGTTCCGGCCTCCGTGGAATCGCCCACGGCCTCACCCTGGGCCTCCGCGGCAGCCTGGGCCGTGTCCCGGGTGGAAGCGGAATCGGCCTGGCCCTGGAAGAGAAGGTCCTCCAACGACTGTCCCGGCGCCTCCTGGACCTGTCCCAAGGCCCTCACCGAATCCTCGCCCAGAGTCGCCACGATGGCCCGGTCGATCCTGGGCAGGGCAGACTCAACCTCGGCGGTGGGGAGTACCAGCTTGAACTCCAGGAAGGCGTTGTTCTGGATCAGGTCCTTCGCCCGCTCCTCGTCCCGGATCCCCGGCAGCTCGATGACCAGGCGATCCGAGCCCACCTTCTGCACCAGGGGCTCGGCCACTCCGAACTCGTCGATGCGGGTGCGGATGATCCGCTCCGAGCGGTCGATATGGTCGGCCTTGGCCTCGTCGGTATAGGTCCCTTCGGGATCGTCCACCTCCAGCACCAGGTGCATCCCGCCCTGGAGATCCAACCCGTACTTGATCGGGTTGGTGAACAGATAGACGAGGGCCACCGCCACAGCGATGGCAATGGTGATGAGCCGACCCCGGATGGTCTTGAACATGAGGCTGGAACCGCGGGTTCTGGGTCGAGGAGCAGGGGCCGGAGGGCCCACTTCACAGAGCCAACTAAACTGTCAACGGCCTTGTTCCATGTCAATTTTCAGGGGCCGGGACGCAAGGGAGGAGAACTCCCTCCCCGGTCAGAGGAGGGACCGGCGGATGACGGCCTTCACCCGGGCCACGAAGCGTTTCGCGTCCACGGATTTGGTGACGAAATCGTCCGCCCCGGCTTCCAGGAGCTCCGCCTCTTCCTGGGGAGTACCCTGGCCGGTGCGGATCAGGACCGGAAGGGCCGCCGTGTCCACCGAGCCTCGGATGAGGTTCAGGACCTCCCGGCCGTCCAGGTCCGGCATCCGGAGGTCCAGGATGACGAGGGAGAAACCCTGGTCCACCTTGAGAACGTCCATGGCTGCGTGGCCGTCCTCGGCCTCGGAGATCTGGTAGCCCTCCTTCTCCAGGAGAGACCGCATGACCAGGCGGGCATCTTCGTCGTCGTCCACCAGGAGGACCCGGGGAGGTCCGGCCTCCTCCCCCACCAACTCCTGTTCCTCCACCGTCTGCCCCACCACCCGCTCCACCTCGACCAGCGTGGTCTTGGCCTGCCGGACCCAATCCAGGGCCACCTCGTGCATGGGCCGCATCCCTCCCTGCTCCGCCAGGCGGTTGAGGGTGGCCACGCCCTTGCGCGCCTCGATGGCAGCCGCGAGGCGAGGCCCCACCACCATGACCTCCTGCACAGGGAGACGGCCCCGGTACCCGGTGAACCCGCACTCGGTGCATCCCACCGCACGGACGACCGGTTCCATCCCGTGGCGCTCGGTAAGGCGCTGTTCGTCGGGAGTGAGCACGCCCCGCACCGGCTCGGCGCAGGCAGGGCAGACCTTCCGGATCAGGCGCTGGGCCAGGGCCCCCCGGAGGGTGGCGGCGATGGCACTGAACTGGAGCCCCAGATCCGCCAGTCGAGGCACGGCGCTGGTGGCGTCGTTGGCATGGACGGTGGCCAGCACCAGGTGGCCGGTCATGGCCGCCTCCACGGCGGTTTGAGCCGTCTCCCGGTCCCGGATCTCCCCCACCAGGATCACGTCGGGGTCCTGGCGAAGGATGGAGCGGAGCGCGGCGGCGAAGGTGAGCCCCTGCTTGGTCTCCACCTGGGTCTGGGTGATGGAGGGAAGCTCATACTCGATGGGGTCCTCCACCGTCATGATGTTGACCTTCCCGTCCGCCAGCTCCCGAAGAGCCCCGTAGAGGGTGGAGGTCTTACCCGAACCGGTGGGGCCCGTCACCATGACGATCCCGTCCCGGTTGCTCAGGAGCTGCCGGAACCGGGCCAGCTCCGAAGGCGGAACGTTCAGATCTTCCAGGGTCACGGAGGTGTTGGAGTCCAGGACCCGGATCACGCACTTCTCAGCCCCGCCGGCCGGTATGGTCGACACGCGGAGGTCGTAGGCCAGGTTCCTCACCCTCACCCGGGCCTTCCCGTCCTGGGGCCGGAGGCGGTCGGCGATGTCCAGACGGGCGAGGATCTTGATCCGGGAGATCACCCGGTTCAGGGCCGACATGGGAAGGTCCATGTGCTTCCGGAGGACCCCGTCCACCCGGTAACGCACCACCCCCAGCTTTCGGCCGGGCTCGATATGGATATCGGAGGCCCCGGCGGCGATCCCGTCCCGGATGATCAGGTTGGTGAGCTTCACCACCGGGGTGGCCTGGATGTCCCCCTCGCTGATGGCCTCCGGCCCCATCTCCTCCACCAGCTTGACGGCGTCCTCCCCCCCATCCTCCAGCCCCTCCAGAGTGCCCAGGAGGTGCTCCACGGCCTTTTCCGGGGAGAACCGCTCGTCGATGGCGTCCTTGATGGCCCGGGGAGAAGCCACCTCGAAGAGGGCTTGGCGTCCGGAGGTGAACCCCAGAAGGCGCTCCGCCTCCACATCGGTGGGGTCGGAGGTGGCCACCACCAACTGGCGATCCGACTCCAGAAGGGGGAAGATCAGGTGCTTCCGGGCCATGGTTTCCGGCACCAGGAGGAAGGCATTCGGATCGGCGGCGGCGAAGTTGGCGACGTCCAGCCGGAAGTATTCGGCTACCATCTCCGCCAACCGGGCATCCGAAACCCCCAGGGCCCTTCCCACGGCCCCCCAGGCGTCCTCGGCCCCGGTGGTGGGGGGAATGTCCAGGCGCTCGTGTCCCGCCAGCCCCGCCCGCTCGGCGATGCGGACGAGCCAGTGCACGGAAGCGTCCCTCCGGGCGAAGGACTTCCGACCGGACGGGATCTCGGGTTTGGAGGGGGAGTCTTGCCCGCTCAATGCTTCGTCAGATCCTCTAGGTTTCGGGGTCGAATCGGGCGGGGATCAGGATCACGCTCCCTCGCCAGGAGCTTTCCGCTTCCCACGCTTCTCCTGGTACATGACCTGGTCGGCCTCAGCCAGAAGGTCATCCAGGCGGGTCCGGCCTTCCCCGTCGAAGCGGGAGGTCCCGATGGATAGGGAGAGCCGGTAGGGCTCCCGAGTCCGTTGGTTGATCTCCCCGGTCTTCTCCCTCAGCCGCCGGAGGAGCTCCACCTCGTTTTCCTCGGAGGCTTCCAGGGCCAACACAGCGAACTCGTCTCCCCCCATCCGGGCTATGATATCCGACTGCCGGAAGGAATCCCGGAGCAGGTCCGCCACCCGCATCAAGGCCCGATCCCCGACATGGTGGCCCAGGGTATCGTTGATGGTCTTGAGGCGGTCCACGTCCACGTAGACCAGGAGCAGGGCACGGCCCGAGCGTCGAGCCAGCTTCAGGTGTTGCTCTCCCAGGTCCGCGAAGCCGCGGCGGTTGTAGAGGCCGGTGAGATCGTCGATCAGGGAGAGGCTCCTGAGCGCCGAGGTGAGCCGGTGTCTCTCCACAGCGTAGCGGATGGAACGGAAAACCAGGTCGGGGCTGACCTCCCCCTTGACCAGGTAATCCTGGGCACCACCCTGGACGGTGCAGAGAGCGACGTCCTCGTCATCCAGCTCCGTGAGAACGACGATGGGCACGTCCGGGGCGAAAGCATACGCCCGCTCGAAGGTCTGGATTCCC